>RFHC01000040.1 GCA_003696505.1 Deltaproteobacteria bacterium | reverse complement strand
GGAGCTGGGTCGCCGCGAGGAAGTCGGCGCCCAGGAAAACGTAGAGGCCGGCGACGCCGAAAAAGGTGAAGAGGAGCGCCACAGCAGCGTGAATGATGTTCGGGAGAACCGCCACGAGAACTCCCGAGACAACCGTCATGAGAGCGAAGAGCGTGAAAAGGACTCCTGCAGGACCATTCATCTCAGTTCTCCCCTCCTGTCCCCTCCGGTTCCTTTCCCGAAGGATTCTCCGCAGGCGCCGCTCCTGCCGGCGCCGGTTCCGGCTCGGCCTCCTTTTCCTGAGCCTCTTCCTCCTCCGCGGAGGCGGGCTCCACGAAGTGGAGGATGAGCTCTCCCCTGCTCAGAGAGGCCTTCTCATATCCATCCGTGTGCGTGAGGCATTTGGTGGGACACACCTCCACGCAGAGACCGCAGTACATGCACCGGCCGATATTTATGTCGAACCGGGTGAGCTTCCTCTTCTTGTCCTCTCCCGTCACGAACTCTATCTCGATGCAGTCGACGGGACAGGTCTTCGCGCACATCGTGCAGGCGATGCAGCGGGGGACATCGTTGTGGAGAAATCCGCGGAACCTCTCCGCCGGTTGCCTTTTCTCCTCGGGATACTGCTGGGTAATTTCCTCTGAGGGGTCAATCCCGTAGCGAGCGGTGATCTTCATCCCGAGGGCGATGGTGTAAACGGCTTCCCATATGTTCTTCAGGTACTGTTTCAGTCCCATTCTCTTACCTTCCCAGTAGACTCATGACGAGCGCCGGTATCCCCTTCCCGTCGAAGGCGAGGACCCAGACCGACACGCCCAGGACGTTGACGAAGGTGAGGGGCACCAGATATTTCCACGACATCCTCATGAGCTGGTCCACCCGAAGTCGGGGAAGAGTCCAGCGGACCCACATCATCACGAGGATGAGAGCAATCACTTTCGCCAGGAAAACCCCGAGGGAGAGCAGGTTCGCCAGGAGAGGGGAAAGCCCGGAAACGTCCACGAAGGGCACCTGCCACCCTCCCAGGTAAAGCGCCGCCGCCAGGGCGCACACGACGAACATGTCGCCGTACTCCGCCATGAAGAAGAAGGCGAACCGGATTCCCGAGTACTCCACGTGGTAGCCCGCCACGAGTTCCGACTCCGCCTCCGGAATGTCGAAGGGTGTGCGGTTCGTCTCCGCCAGAGCGGCCGTAAAGTAGAGGAAGAAGGAGAAGAACGTGAAGGGGTTGTGGAAGATGTTCCACCCGAAAATGCCGAGATAACCGCCCTGACTGCGGATAATTTCCTGGAGCGAGAGGGACCCGGCGAGGATGACCGCCGGCAGAAGGGCCATTCCGACGGGCACTTCGTAGCTGACAATCTGTGCCGCTGCCCTCATTCCTCCCAGGAGGGCCCACTTGTTGTTCGACCCCCAGCCGGCCAGGAGGATACCGATGACCACCAGCGACGTGACGGCCATCACGTAGTAAACGCCGATGTTCAGGTCGGCGGCGATGAGGGAGATTCCGAAGGGAACGACGACGAAGGCGGCGAAGGAACCGACGAAGACGAGGTAGGGAGCCAGGACGAAGAGGAACTTATCCGCCTTCGCGGGAATCAGGTCCTCCTTCATGAGGAGCTTCACTCCGTCGGCGATGAACTGGAACCAGCCGTTGGGGCCCACCCGGTTGGGCCCGATGCGGACCTGGATGTCGGCTGCAACTTTCCGCTCGATGTAGGTGGCGATTCCTTCGTAGGTGAGGGCAAAACCGAGGATGACGAGAGCCACGACGAGCATCACGAGAAACGCCACGACCCAGAAGGGTAGTGAGGCCAGGAAGGGTATTTTCGACGTCAGAAAGGCAACGGCAGAATCCATCTTCTCTCCCTCACCTGTCTATTTCCGGGAGCACGATGTCGAAGCTCCCGATGAGCGCGATGATGTCCGCAATGAGGTGTCCCCGCGCGACCTTGTCGAATATGGTCAGGGCAGTGAAAGAGCCCGTCCGTATCTTCAGTCTGTAGGGACTCGTCCCCCCCTTGCTGACGATGTAAAACCCGAGCTCGCCCCGCGGATTTTCGGCGCGGAAGTAGACCTCGCCGGGACCGGGCTTGAAGACCCGGGGGACCTTGGCCATGACGGGACCGTCGGGAATCTGTTCTATGGCCTGACGGAGAATCTTCACGCTCTCCTTCATCTCCCTGATTCTCACCATGTAGCGGTCGAAAGCGTCGCCCACCGTCCCTTTCTCTCCGAACCCGACGGGGACGTCAAACTCGAACCGGTCGTAAACGGAGTAGGGTTCGTCCTTCCTCAGGTCCCACTTCACGCCGGAGCCCCTCAGGTTGGGTCCGACGAGCCCGTAGGCGATGGCGTCCTCCTTCGAGACGACGGCCACGTTCGCCAGCCTGTGGACGAAAATCTTGTTGTAGGAGATGAGCTGGTTGTACTCGTCGATTTTCGGCTCGAAGTAGTCGAGGAAGTCCTTCAGCTCGTCGAGGAAGCCGTCGGGGAGGTCGTGGGAAACTCCCCCGATTCTCGCGTAGTTGTAAGTGAGCCTGTTCCCGCAGATCATCTCGAAGAGGTCGTTTATCCTCTCCCTCTCCCTGATTCCGTAGAGGAAGGGGGTGAAGGCTCCCATGTCCGCGGTGAACGCTCCGAAGGCAATCAGGTGGGAAGCAATCCGGTTCAGCTCGCAGACGATGACGCGGATGTACTCGGCCCTTTCGGGAACCTCGATTCCCGCCAGTTTCTCAACTGCCCAGGCGTAAGCGCAGTTGCAGTTGGCCGCCGCCAGGTAATCGAGGCGGTCGGTGAAGGGCATGAACTGAGCGTAGGTCACCCTCTCTGCGATCTTCTCGAGGGACCGGTGAAGGTAACCGATGTCCGGCTTCGCGCCGGTGACGAGTTCGCCGTCGGTCCTCAGGAGTATCCGGAGCACCCCGTGGGTTGAGGGGTGCTGGGGCCCCATATTGATAAGAAGTTCGTCGCTCTCTGGCAGCCGTTCGATTTCCATCGTCACACCTTTATCCCGTGATAGGAGTCGGGGTAAACGTAATCCTTCCTCAGGGGATGCCCGGGCCAGTCTTCCGGGAGGAGAATCCTCCTCAGGTCGGAATGCCCCTCGAAAACGATTCCGAGGAGGTCGTAAGCCTCCCTCTCGTGGAAGCTGGCAACGGGGTAAACCTTCTCGACGGTGGGGACCTTCGGATTTTCCCGGTCCGTCCTCACCTTCACCGTCACCTTGTGAAGGTGGGTCATGGAGTGGAGGTGATAGACCACCTCCATCCGGTCTTCGTAGTCGACGCCGGAGAGGCACATGAGGGAATCGAAGAGCGTCCGCGGGTCGTCCCTGAGGAAGGTCAGGACCTCCGCCACCTTTTCCGTCGCCACCACGACGGCAGGAGGGTCGACGTTCTCCTCCTGAAATTCCGTCACCACCTCTTCTCCGAACTTCTCCCTGAGAACCTCGTAGATTTCACGAGCCGTCAATTTACGCCTTCTCCCCAAAGTTTTTCTTCGAATCGATGATTTTCTGGAGCTGGATGATACCGTCGATGAGCGCTTCCGGCCTGGGGGGACACCCGGGGACGTAGACGTCCACGGGGATGATGAGGTCCACCCCTTTCACGACGCAGTAGGAATCTTTATAAAAGGGGCCACCCGTGTTCGCGCAGGACCCCATGGCAATGACGTACTTCGGTTCGGGCATCTGGTCGTAGAGGCGCTTGACCCTCTCCGCCATCTTGTGGGTAATCGTCCCGGCAACAATCATGAGGTCAGACTGCCTCGGCGTTGCGCGGAAGACGGCGCCGAAGCGGTCCAGGTCGTACCGCGACGCGCCGGTCTGCATCAGCTCGATTCCGCAGCAGGCCGTGGCGAAGAGGAGGTACCAGAGAGAGGACCTGCGGGACCAGTTTATGAACTTGTCCACCGTCGAGAGCATGACGGTGCCTTCTGGAGCCTGGAGAAGGTTCTTCTTCATGCCGCCTCCCTCTCTTCCTCACGGGCCCTCTTTTCCTCTTCCGCCGTCCGGTACTCCCGGACCCACTCCAGGTCTCCTTCAACCCAGAGGTAGGCGAGCCCCGCCAGGAGAATGACGATGAACACGAATGCCTCGACGAAGGCAATCGTGCCCAGTTTTCGGAAGATCACTCCCCAGGGGTAGAGCATCGCCACTTCCACGTCGAAGATGATGAAGATGAGAGCAATGACGTAGAAGCGGATGTTGAACTGGACCCAGGAGTGGCCGAAGGGGAGCTCTCCACACTCGTAGGGCTGTGCCTTCACCGGATTGGGATTCCTCGGTTGAAGCATGCGGGAGATAGCGAGCATCGCCGTGGCGACGATGGCGGCAAGGGCCATGAAGATGAGAACGTTTGCGTACTGAAGGAGCATCTCGTTACTCCTTTTCGGGGTCCCCGGTCACGACAAAACCCTATCCTTTTACCCAATCACCACCGGAAAACCCTGAACTGTCGCTTGATTTTGAGAAAGCCTGTATACAATCAACAGTATACAACACCAGGTTGTCCCGAAATGTCAAGAGGAAAATCCCCTCTTCCCCTCACCCCGGGGAGAACAACTATAATGGATTGTACCCCTCCGGGAGGTTCCTGTGGCACTCATACTGGCACCTGCGGGAAAAATCGACGATGTGCCCCGCCTCATCGAGGCAGGAGCAGACCGGGTCTACCTGGGCATCAGGGGGCACTCCCGGGAAGGGGTGAGGGGGAGCGTCTCCCTCGATGAAATCACGAGAGGAATCGATGAAGGCGTCCTCCCTCCGGAAAGGATAGACGTGGCTCTGAACACCGTTCCCGATGACGGAGGGAAAGAATGCCTCTCCCTCATAGAAAAAGTAATTTCCGCGGGAATAAAACGGGTCATCCTCAACGACCCGGGCCTCATCGCCGAGGCGGGAAAGAGGTTCCCCCGCCTCTTCATCACGGCGAGCGTGGGACTCTCCGTCACGTGGGACGGAACGGCCAGGTTCCTCGAGGAGGCCGGCGCCCGGGGAGTGGTCCTCCCCACCTGCGCCGGGCCCGACCTGGTCAGGAGAATCAAAGCGATTTCCTCCCTGGCAGTTGAGGTCTTCCTTTACTGCCGGGAGGACCCCTCGTCCACGGGACCTGCTCCCTTCCCGGTTACCTGCTCGAAAGAGGGGAGGGGAAGGAAACGACGTCAGCGAAGAGGACGGGGACATGCCTCACCATCTGCCGGGGGCTGGCTCTCCCGGCCGCTCCCCACGACATCACGGGAGCACTGGGGATGTGGGTGAGTGCAGGAACCGACGTGTTCAAGGTGGAGGGGCGCTACCGGAAAGCGGACGATGTTGCCCGCATCGTCTCCCGGGCGAGAGAAGAGCTCGACAGCCTCACTCCGGCGGGGCGAAAATCCTCCTGATTTCCTCCGGCAGTGGGATGCTCTTCCACGACGATGAGGAGATGGAGACGAAACTCATCGTTCCCGTGGCAACGAAGGTCCCCTCTCTCGTGACGTTGAATCGGAGGGTGACGGCCCGGCGCCTGACGCTCTCCACCTCAACCTCAATCTCGAGTTCCTCGTCGTAACGAACGGGGCGGATATAATCGGCGTCGACGCGGACGACGGGAAAACCGAACCCCTTCTCCTGGTTGCGGTAAATTTTCTCCGGGTCTTCCCCCCGATGCCGGATGAACTCGTCTGCGGCCTCCTTGAAGTAGTTGAGCATCGAAGCGAAGTAGAGAACTCCGAAAGGGTCCGTCTCCCCGAACCTGACTCTCCGGCGGTAGCGAAAAATCACCTGCCTCAGCCCCCCTCGTAGATTTCCCCGTGTATCTCGTTCAGGGTCCTCTTCAGCCTCTCCACCGTTTTATCGATCCGCTCCGTCAAATCTTGAGAGGGATTCCTCATATCGGCGTCGTGGAGATTCCGGACCTTCTCCCCCACCTCGCCCTCGAGGGCACCGGAGACGGCGGCGAAAATCACCGTCCAGCACCGAGCCACCGTCTCGGGACTGTACCCCCCTCCTCCGAAGAGGAGGAGCCTTCCCCCGCAGTGGCGGTGGGCCAGGTCGTGGACCCTCTCTGCCAGCGCCTGGTAGGTCCAGGTGGTCAGGTAGAGCCGCACGAGGGGATCGCGGAAGTGCCCGTCCGCACCGAACTGGACGAGGAGGATTTCCGGACGGTACCAGGCAAGGAGGGAAGGGACCACCTCGTCGAAGGCCTTAAGGTAGAGGTCGCCTGAGGTCCTGGCCGGGAGGGGGACGTTGACGGTATAGCCGTACCCTTCTCCCTCGCCTACCTCAGAGACATCCCCCGTCCCCGGGTAGAAGAAGGGGTCGAAGCGGTGGAGGGAGACGGTGAGGATTCTTTCCTTATAAAAATACTCCTGCGTCCCGTCAGCGTGGTGACCGTCGAAGTCGACGATTGCAATCCTCTCGAAAGAATACTCCCTCCGGAGGAGGTCCACGGCCACGGCGATGTCGTTGAAGACGCAGAAACCTCCGGCAGAATCACGCCTGGCGTGGTGGAGTCCACCGCCCGGATTGAAGGCGTGGAGATACTTCCCCTCCGCCACGAGCCTCGCCCCCCAGAGGGACCCGCCCACGCTCGCCCGTGCCCTCTCGAAGACCCCGGGAAAGGCGGGCGTATCCCCGTAGTCCAGGTATCCCGTCCCCTTCACGCTCATCTCCCGGACGAAGGAGACGTAAGCCTCGTCGTGGACCCTCAAAAGGTCTTCCACATCAGCAAGGGGGGGTTTTTCCACCACTCCGTATGAGGGGACAATTCCTGTCTGCTCGATGAGTTCTCTCGTGAGACGATACCTCTGCCAGACAGACGGGAAGGGCGAAAGCCCTCTGTCTTCGTAGACGGGGTGAAATATGAAGGCAGAGGGGGAAGACATGGGAGAAAAAAAAGGAGGGGGACATCCCCCTCCTTTTTACTGGCTTCCCTCTCCCTTGGAGGCTTCCAGTTCCCTCAGTTTCCTCCGCAGGAGTTTCCCCACGGGAGTCCTGGGGAGCTGGTCGATGAACTCCACCTCTCTGGGGAGTTTGTAAACGGCTATCTTGCCGCGGCAGTGCTCGATGAGCTCCTTCTTCAGTTCCTCGGAGGGCTCCACGCCGGGCTTGAGAGCCACGTAAGCTTTCGTCCTCTGACCCATGACCGGGTCGGGCACGCCGATGACGCCCGCGTCGGCCACGGCCGGATGGGTGACGAGGGCTTCCTCGATTTCCTCGGGACCGATGCGGTATCCGGAGGACTTGATGAGGTCGTCCTCCCGGGAGAGGAACTGGATGTACCCTTCCTCGTCCATGGTGACGACGTCACCCACCATGCACCAGCCGTTGACGACGGCCTTTTTCTGCCTCTCCGGGTCCCTCCAGTAGACGGTCCCCGTGGGACCACGGACGATCATCTTGCCCACCTCGCCCGGCTTGACCTCGTTGAAATCGTCGTCCACGACCTTGACGATGTAGCCGGGAACGGCCGTTCCGATCCAGCCCGGCTTCACCTTCTTCGTCACTGCCGAGGAGACGAAGACGAACATCATCTCCGTCGTGCCGAGGCCCTCGTAAATCTCGAGACCGAACTTCTCCTTCCACTCGTTGTAGGTCTTCGCGCCGAGGGCCTCACCGCCGCCGGTGCAGATGCGGAGGGAACTGTAGTCCCAGTCCGCCGGGTTAATCTCGGCGAGCATCTTCCGGTAAGCGGTGGGCAGCGCCGAGAGAATCGTTATCCTGTGATTCTGGATGTTCTTGAACATGTCGGTGGGAGAGAACTTCGGGATGAGCGAAACGGCAGCGCCCCACCGGAAGGGAATCGTCCCGATGGTGGAGTAGCCCGCCGCCATGGCGAGAGGCGCAGGTCCGCCGATGACGTCGTTCTCGTTCACCTCCCAGCAGTACTTCCCGAAGCCGTTCGGCACGATGAGGAGCTCCTCGTTGAAGTGGACCGTTCCCTTCGGGAGCCCCGTCGTCCCCGACGTGAAGAGGAGAAGCGCCACGTCCATCCGGTCCTTCGGAACGGCATCGCAGGTGTCAGGATTCTGCATCAGTTCTGAGAAGGGGATGTATCCCTTGGAGCGGACCTCGTTCTCATCACCTCCGACGACGACGATGTGCTGGACCGTCTCCAGCTTGTCTTTCGCCGCTTCCACCTCCTCGAGGAAGTTGGCGGAGACGATGATGATTTTCGCCTCGGCCAGGTTGGCCACGTGGGCAATCTCCGTCCGGGCAAAGAGAATGGACGTCGGAAGAGAAACGGCCCCGATGCGAAGAGCCGCGAAGTTGCAGTAGAGGAGCGGCGGGATGTTGGGCATCCGCATGAAGACGCGGTCGTTCTCCTCAATTCCGAGTTTTTTCAGCCCGTTCGCCACCCGGCAGACGTTGGAGAGGAACTGAGAATAGGTGATTTCCTGGTCCATGAACTTGATGGCGACCTTATCTCCCCTGCCCGCCTTGATGTTCGAATCGAGGAGCTCGACGCAGGCGTTGAAGCGCTGGGGTATCTCCTTGTACTCGGGCAGTTCGTAGATTCTCACCGGCCAGGTCTCCCTGGGCGGCAGGTAGCTTTCCGGTATCTGTGCCATGTATCCTCCTCCCTTTCTGTTAAGTGTGCCCCAGAGCGACGAGACCTGTCAGGCCTTGTCGATGAGCATCTGAATCGCTTCTTCGATTCCCAGGAGGCGCCCCAACTCCCTGTCCATCCGGGGGAAGACCTCCGTCGGGTACCGGTCACCCTCCTTCTCGAAGACGAGGAGAGCGGGGACGGTCCTGCCGAAGTCTTCCTCGAGAGCCCCTTTCGTCCCGAAGACAGAGCGTTTGGACGACGTCGGCCCGGTCACAGCAGCGTTGTAGGTCCGGAAGATGGAACCTTCGAAATCCTTCATGTCCACAACCTTTACTTGAACGCCCTTCTCCTCCAGCTTTTTCAGCAGTTCCAGCGCGTTCTGGTTGTTGCAGTAGTAGTTCTGAGCCGGTTCCACTTCGCTGTGGTAGTAGAATTCCACTCTCATGACGCAAATCCCTCCTTCCCGTAGATTTTGAAAAAGCGTTTTATTAAGGGTTTGTTAAAAACAGCAAAATCCACGACCGGCTCACTGGCCGGCCGTGGATTTGCCGTCGGCAGGATTTAAAATACCAGACCAGACCGGGAGTATCAACCCTTCTTTTCGAAGTAGTCGCACTCGCCCTCAATCCCGTCTTCCTTCGGGATGTTGACCCAGTAGGGCCACTCTATCTTCGTGCACGCCCCCATGTAGGCCTGGGCGATGAAGGGGTCGGTGGCTGGCCGGAAGTTTTTGCAGTTCTGACAATCGGGAACGACTTTTTTCGCCACGGCACTCACCTCCTTGGATTAGTCGTTGTTCTTCCTGATTTTCCCCTCGACGATGAACCGGGGCCTCGACCCGATGAGCTCCTCAGGGGTGAGCGGCCTTCCCGAGACGAGTTTCCCGCGAACGTTCCGGACGATGGGAATGGGCTTGCCCTGGAAGTCGGGGCGCGCCTGGGGCGCCGGGTTCACCTTGTCGGGGTCGGTAATCGCCTTCCAGTCCTTCGTCTCCGCGAATCCGGGGAGCTTGTCGTGAGGCGGGTCGGCCTTGTCGGGGCCCTTCGTCCTCTGACCCTCCTCGATTTCCATGTAGTAGATGGCGTCGCACCCGGCGCACTTCACCTTCCCCTTGAAGTTCCAGAAGGTGAAGGGGTCGAAGTAGTTGATGACCCCGCAGTCGCATTCATATATGAGAGACGTCTGCTTGAAGTAACTCATGCTTTACCCCCTTTACGTTTTTAAATGACCTCTTCCGCCTCGAGCTTCGCGATCTCGCTTCCCGTGAATCCGCAGAGCTTCGCCAGGATGTAGTCGTTGTCAGCACCAACCGGCTTGAAGACCCAGTTGCAGCGAGGCGGCGTATCGGACATGAGGTAACCGCCCACCTGCGCGAAAACGTCCCCGAAGGTGGGGTCGTCGATCCACTGGAGGGTCCCCCTCTCCTGCCAGTGAGGATTGGTGGAGACCTCCTTGGAGTTCATCACGGGCTGGGCGATGAGTCCGTACTGGTCGCAAATCGCCGCAACTTCTTCCTTCGTCTTGTCGGCGGCCCACTCCTCGATGGCAGCGTAGATTTCGAACTGCGCCTCGGGGTCGAGCCTGTCCTTGTGCTCCGGATACTTCTCCGCCAGGTCGTGGCGCTCGATCATGTTGCAGAGAGCAGCGTAGTCCTCGTCCTCGTAGGCGGAGATGAGGCAGTAGCCCTCTTCCTGCTCCTGCGGGTTCTTCGACCCGGGGTAGGAGGACTTCCCGCACTGGACGATTCCGTGGACGCAGAGGAGAACGTCCCAGTTACCCCAGCGCTGGGCCACGAGCCCGTAGCGCCCGTAAAGGGCGATGATGTCGGAAAGGTGTCTCTGGGCGCCGTGGACCTGGGAATACTCCATGAAGTTGCCCAGACCGGAGATGTTGTCGCGCCACCACATGTTGGCGAGAATCTGGAAAGCGCTCATGGCGCCGCCCCAGTAGTCCATAATCCAGATGGTGTGCTTCGACGGGAGACCGCCGAACTCCCTCTGGAGACCGGTAACGGAGAAGCATCCGCCCTGGGCCTGTCCGAGGATGTCGTAAGACGCCCTGTTCCGGCCCGGGCCCCAGCCTCCGAAGCCTCCCATCCACTGGTAGATGAGGCGGGGGTTCACCTCGGAGAGCTGGCGGTAGCCGATGCCCCACCTGTCGAAGGTGCCGGCCCGGTAGTTCTCCGCCATGAAGTCGGACTTCGCGGCGAGGCGCTTCATGATTTCGATGGCCTCGGGCTTGTGGAAGTCCAGCGTGATGAAGTACTCGTTGTGGTTCGCGCCGAAGAAGCCGAGACCCGTTCCCTTATCGGGCATCCAGCGGGAGAGCGGGTAGAGGAAGGGCTCGTTGAAGGGGGTGGTGTGCCGCATGGGCTCGCCCCTTCTCGGGAGCTCCACCTTTATCGTCTCGGCTCCCAGCTCCGCCAGGTAGGCGGCGCAGGAGGGACCGAGGATGTACTGGGTCGTGGAAATGCCCCTCTTCCCCTTCAGGACCTCGGGCTTTTCGTGGCGCTTCTTCGGGTTGAAGACGGTGCGGCAGAAATCTTCAAAGGTCATCTCCTTCAGTTCTTTCGGTATCGTCATCAGATCACCCCCAGTTTCTTGTACTTTTCAAGGTCATACCGGGTGAAGCCGAGGAGCCTCCTGTAGACGTCCTCGTTGTCGTACCCGGTGGGTCTGCCGATCCACTTCACGCGGCCCGGCGTCCTGTAGCCGATGAAAACGGAGGAACCGATGAGCACCTTCCCGTAGAGGGTGTCGTCGATGACTTCGAGGTGGCCGCGGTACTTGTAGTGCGGGAACTCGCAGACCTCGTCGATGAAAGCAACGCCGCCCGAGGCAACCTCCTCCTCCTGAAGCGCCGTCTCGCACTCGTACCGGGTGTGCTCCCTCATCCACTCGACGAGGCAGGTATATGTCTTCACCTGCATGTGGTGGGGGAGACGGTCGGTGACGACGCGGAGCTTCGGGTCTTCCACGATGTGGTCTTCCAGCTCGGGCTTCTCTTTCCCGACGGTCCTCCAGATACGGTACCAGAGACGGTCGTGTCCGCCGCCCACCATGATCTGCCCGTCGGCGCAGGGGTTGACGGCGTAGATGTTAATCGCCAGGTCCCAGTTCCCGTATCTCGGGCGGATGGACCCGTCCATTCCGTACCAGGCCCAGTTGTAGTCGAGAATCCTTATGACGCCCTCGGCGCCGGTGCCCTCGACGAACTGACCCTTCCCGTAGAAGGAGTCGCGGGCGTAAAGGGCTGCCATGATTCCGATGGCCGCGAACGTTCCGCCCACCTGGTCGCACATCCACCAGCCCGACCGGACGGGACGGCCTCCCATCTGCTTCGGAGCGCCCGTTCCGTGGGTGAAGCCGCAGGCGTTCTGCGCGACAGGGTCGAGGGCCCAGGGCTTGTCCTTGTCGGGACCCCACTGACCCTTCTGACCGACCCAGCAGTAGACGAGCCGGGGGTTGATTTCCGAGAGCTGGCGGTAGCCGATGCCCCACTCGTCGAACTGCCCGGGAGGATAGTTCTCGATGAGGACGTCGGCGTGCTTCGCCAGTTTCCTGAGAATCTCGCGACCCTCCTCCGTCTCCAGGTTGAGGGTGATGGAGAGTTTGTTCCGGCACTCAGCCAGGAAGCGGGCTCCCACCTTCTCACCCGTTTCCTTGTCAGCGAACATGTACTCTTCTCTGCCGAAGGGCGTCAGTTTCCTGAGCGGGTCGCCCCCGGGGGGCTCCACCATAATGACTTCCGCGCCCAGTTCGGCGAAGAGGGACGAGCACCAGTGGCCGATAATCGCCTTCTGAGTCACGTCGAGGACCCGGATTCCCTGGAGGGCTTCCGGTTTGTTCGCGTTGAACTCCTGCCTCAGGACCGACTCGAGCCAGAGGTTGTAGGCCTTCGCCTCGTCGCTCACGCCCGCGTAGACTTCGTCAGGGGTCGGCGTGGGGACGGCTGGCCAGTCAAGAACTTTGATTTTCGGCTTTTTCTTTTCCGACATAACCCCCTCCTTGATTTTGTAGCTTAACGTACCTGTGCTGTGGTGAAACAGCGTTTAGTGAATTTCATTCGATTCCTCCTCCCAGTGCATCCCCCCTTTCTCGAGACTTATTTTTTAAAACGCCGAATTTATCAATTTTTTCGGCTAGTTATAAATATTTAAAACCCCCAACCCTCCCCTCTTTTCCCATTTTTCGGGTGGGTCTTTAGAAATGTGTTTTATTTTATATCCCATCTTTTCACGGCGTGTCAAGAGAAAAATTAACGGTATTTTATTTTTTCTCCCCCTTTTCCCTTTTCCGCCGAATTTACTCCTTTTTCGGCCTCTTCATGAGGAGAAGCGTCCCCACGGTCCCGTAGGCGATGCCGTCCCGATTCGGCGCGATGAGAGGGACGGCCCCGACCACCTCCCATCCCTCTTCACCGACCTCGTTCAGCCACGAGAGGTCGCTCGTCAGTCCTTCCGGCGTCTCCTTGAAAATCACCATCCTGTCCATGTACTCCCACTTCATTGACGTCCTCCTTTCCATATATATGATTGCTTTTCTCTCACTCCCTCACGATTTCACCATCTCCGACCACTTCCCCCCTATCCTCTTCCCCAGGTCTCTCCTCAACTCCGCGAAACGCTCCCGAATCCCTTCTTCCAGGTTCACCAGGTCGAGCATCTCCTTCGTGAGCCAGTCGTTCAACTCCACGAGGGGAGCCCCTTCGTCGCGCCCGCCCAGGTCTCTGACGAGATACGCCTGAAGGTCGAGATAGTCAGGGTTCTTTATCAGGTCAATCTGGAAGTCGTAGTTGTAGAGGAGGCTGAACATGGGGGACATGAAAATCCGCGCGATGTGCCGCGCCATGAGAGCCAGGTCCATCTCCGCGTTGTCCCTCCGGAGGTGAGCGAGTTTCTCCTTATACGGGAGGAGGTTCCAGGTCTCCCGGGCAAAAGACTGGATCACCATCATCTTCCCCTTCGTGTAGCGCTCGAAGAAGTTGAGAATTTCCCTGTCGCCGATGGCGTAGACGAGCGTGCAGATGAAGTCGATGAGCGTCTCCTTGTCCATGTCGAAAAACGAGGAGTGCTTCTCCATGAAGGGCCTCGAGAGCTCCTCCGCCTCGGCTGCGGTGAGCATCTCGAGGTACACGAGGGCAGACATCTGAAGCTCGTGGAGGGAGAGAGGCTGGAGGTTGTAGCGGAACTCCAGGAGTTCCCACTCGGGAGGCGCCTCCCGGGGGTACCTCTCCATGGGAGGGCCGAGGAGTTCTTCCGTTTTCCCGCTCATTCCGGCGAGGGAGAGGACGAACTCCCTCATCCGGGAGAGAACCTTCTCCTTCTCGCTGATGACCCGGGTCGAGTCTGCCTCCCCGACCATCTTCCCTATCTCGCGGGCGGCACCGTGAAGTTCATCGTCCGTCAGCGCCGAGAGTTTCTCCTGCAGGTCGTAGTAGAGGGAGTATTCCAGAACGGACTCGTTCCACGCCGGGTCGGTAATCATGTAGGGACGGAGGCAGAGCCCTACCTTGGCAATCTCGCGAATCAACTTCCTCCGGGAAAACGCCTGGGGTTTCGCCGCAATGCGCGGCCACTTTTCCTTGAGCGCCATCTCCTGGAGCTCTTCCCCCGTGATGTGCTCCGGCTCGAAATCCTCCCCCCTTTTCTTCTTCTCCTCCAGTTCCCTGACGGCGTAGTCCGTGTATGCGGGGACGAATTCTTCCACGAATTTCCTCAGCTCCTCCGTGGGCATGTATTCGGTATATCCGTCGAGGAACTTCCTCTCCTCCTCTTCCTCCATGCAGTCTGCGAAAATTCGAACGGTAAAGCGGAGCTGGTCCTCCTCCATTTTCGCGATGTTCGCCATGATGTTTTTCTCCCGCTCCCGGAGCCTGCGGGCAACAAGCTCCTTGTAGGAGCGGGGGAGTCCCTCCTCGGGAGTGAGGTCTTCAATCTTCACGCTTCCCTTTTCCTTCTCTTTCTCACCCATCTTCTCTCTGCGCGCTCCTTTCCCTGATGAATTTTTCCACCCAGGCCCGCCCCTCCTCGAAACTCATCCTCCACCAGACGGTGACGGGAATAGCCGGTTCTCCATCCCCGAATTCCCCGAGAAAGATGGCGTAGGGCTCCCTCTCCGGCTTTCCCAGTTCCGCTGTGACCTCGTCGAGGAAAGGGTAAACACCCACCGTTTCTGACTGGAAGTCGCCGATGAGCAGGTCTTCCCGGACTGTGAAGTGGAACCTGACCCTCTCCCCCCCTTCCGGGTCACTGGCAACTCCCTCGTATATGAGAATCCCCTTCCTCTCTGTCTTCTCCCAGGAGACGACCCGGAAGGTCCTTTTCCCCCTTATCACGCGTCCCCCCGCCTCTCGCCTAAGACTCGGGACGGAATACCTCCCTCGCCTTCTCGAGAAACCGTTTCCGGTCGTAGCCGTCCCCCTCCCAGACGACGGAGGTCATGGCCGTGTGAATGTCCAGCTCCTCGGCAATCTCCCCCACTTCTCCCCCGCAGGCTCCCCCTTTGACCGTTTCGGGGCCCCGGCTCGGCGGTCCGAACACTTCCTCCACGAAGCGAATCAGCTTCTCCCCCTCCGTGGTCGCCATCGTCTGGAAGGAAGCGTGGAAGGGGAGAATCATCATGTAGAAGGGGACCATCGCGCCGTTCCCGTCGGTCATGATCCCCTCGACGGAGTACTGGGCGCGAGAACCCGTCTCCTTCGCACGAAGCGTCCGAAAACTCACTCTTCCCCCTCCTTCTTCTCGTACCTCTCCCTCAGGAAGTTGACCAGTTCCTCACAGAGAAAGGCCTTTATCCCGAGCGAGTGGTAGACCTCTCCGAGCCACTCGGCGATGTGAGCCCGGTGCTCCTCGAGAATCGAGAGATTTTCGTTGAACTCGAGAACGGTGATGCGCCGGTCGTCGCCGTCGAAGTAGCGGAAAGCGAACCTGTTTTCCCCCAGGACGACGATGTCAATCTCCACGATGTCGTCGGCGAGGATATCAAAAGCCCTCTTCAGGTCCCGCATGGTGAAGAGCTTCTCCCCGATGGTCACCATTTCCGCGCCTGACCAGAGGGGACCGTACTTTCGCTCGATGAGTTCCTTGTCCTTCTTGCCCATCCTTCCTCCAGCGAGAGAGACTATCCCGTTTTAAAACGCCATATCCCGAAAAAAATCAGCCCTGTCGGGATTTCCCCCTGCCTCCTGAAGACGATCGCATGAAAAATCCGACGCTGACCGCTCCCCGGATGACTAAACACGGTTATATTTTTATACCCTTTTCCCCACCGGCGGGTCAAGGAAAAGGGTCAGGTTGACAGCCGCTTCCCGGGAAGGATAACTTTACGGAAAAAACGAGGGAGGGAAAAGATGAAAACTGCCCGGTCCAGAAGGCTCTTCAGGGAGGCACAGAAGCACATTCCCGGCGGCGTCAACTCCCCCGTCCGCGCCTTCCGCTCCGTGGGAGGGACGCCCCTCTTCATAACGAGGGCGAAAGGGTCGAAAGTCTACGACGCCGACGGAAACGTCTTCATCGATTACGTGGCCTCCTGGGGGCCCATGATTCTCGGACACGCTCCGGCCGACGTGGTGAGGGAAGTGGCGAAGGCCGCGAAAAACGGCACCAGTTACGGCGCCCCGACGGAACTGGAGGTGACGCTGGCGAAACTGATTAAGTCCTTCTTCCCCTCCATCGAGCAGGTAAGGCTCGTCAGCTCGGGGACCGAAGCGGCAATGAGCGCCATCCGACTCGCCCGGGGGTACACGGGACGCGACAGAATCATCAAGTTCGCCGGCTGCTACCACGGTCACGCTGACAGCCTCCTCGTCCGGGCCGGGTCGGGAGCGACGACGCTGGGGGTTCCCGACTCTCCCGGAGTCCCGAAGGGACTCGCCCGGGAGACCCTGACCGCCCGCTACAACGACCTGGACTCGGTGAAACGCCTCGTCAAGGCGAACCGGGGGAAAATAGCCTGCATCATCGTCGAGCCGATTCCGGGGAATATGGGGGTCATTCTCCCCAGGCCGGGTTTCCTCGAAGGGCTCAGGGAAATTGCGGACAAAGAGGGAATCGTTCTCATCTTCGACGAGGTCATCTCCGGCTTCCGGGTGGCTCCCGGCGGCGCGCAGGAACTCTTCGGAATACCCGCTGACCTGACGGTCCTGGGGAAAATCATCGGCGGAGGTCTCCCCGTCGGCGCCTTCGGCGGAAAGAGGGAAATCATGGAGCACATCTCCCCCACAGGCCCCGTCTACCAGGCGGGGACGCTTTCGGGGAATCCCCTCGCCGTGACGGCGGGAATCGCCACCCTGACGAGACTCAAGGACAGGAAACTCTACCGGGACCTGGAGGAGAAAACGGCAGCTCTCGTGGAAGCCCTCCGGGACCTGGCCGGCAGATATGGTGTCCCCTCCGTCATCAACCGCGTCGGGTCGATGTTCACGGCCTTCTTCACGGACCTCAAAGAGGTGACCGACTACGATTCCGCCCGGAAGTCGGACACGGAAAAATACGCCCGCTACTTCCACGGAATGCTCGAGAGGGGAGTCTACTTCGCGCCCTCCCAGTTCGAGGCCGCCTTCGTCTCGGCCGCCCACACGAAAAAAGACATTGACGCCACGATTCGGGCTGCCGAGGAGGTCCTGAGGCGGCTCTGATTTCGGGAAGGAAAAGAGACGGGACAAAAAAAGGGCCGCTCCTCTGGAGCGGCCCTTTTCATTTTCCCCCTTCTCCCGCCGGGTCAGATCTTTCCGACGAGGATGAAGGCGATAACGAGGGTGTAAGTAACGAGAGACTCGATGAGCGCGAGGCCCACGATCATGGGGATGAAGATCTTGTTCTGAGCGGAAGGGTTCCTCGCGATTCCCTCGAGCCCGGACGTGATCGCTCTGGACTGGCCAAGGGCCCCTCCAAAGGATGCAATCGCTATTCCGAAGCCCGCGGCGAGTGCGATGGCGGCCTTCACGCTCGTCCCCGCTGCAGCTGCACCCTCTTCAGCTGCAAACGCCAGCGTGGCTACTGCTAAAATAAGCAGCGTAAGGAGTGTGGTGAGTAGAGCTTTTCTGGACATCTACTGCCCTCCTGTGTGTTTTTGTGTATTTGAAAGGTCCTTAAGCGAGAACCCTCCAAATCAGTGTTCTTCCTCGTGCTCCACCGCCCCGGCGATGTAGATGATGGAGAGAACGGCGAAGATGAATGCCTGCATGAAGGAGACGAAGACGCCGAGACCGTAAAAGATGGACGGGACGACGAAGGGCACGAGCCCCAGGAATATCCCCACAACGAGGTGGTCGCCCGTTATGTTCCCGAAAAGCCTGAGGGAGAGCGACATGGGCCGCGCCAGGTGACTGATGATTTCGATGGGCACCATGAGAGGCGCCATCCACCAGACGGGACCCATGAAGTGCTTGAAGTAGGAGAGTCCGTGTTCCGCCACGCCGTAGTAGTGCGTTGCGAAGAAGACGACGAGAGCGCACCCGACGGTGATGTTCATCTTGTCCGTCGGCGGGAGAAATCCGGGAATGAGCCCGAGCAGGTTCATAAAGAGGATGTAGATGAAAATGGTCGCAAACAGGGACATGTACTTCTTCGCCTGCTCGCCCATCATCCCTTCCGCCAGGGAGAGGACGAATGCCACGATGATTTCCAGGACGTTCCTCAGGGTCAGCTTCTCGTCAGGAATGAGGAGCTCCTCGGGGCTCTTCCTCCCCACCGTCAGGATGGACATGATGACGATGAGCACCGCCACGACGATGGCGGCGAGCATGTAGTGGGGGAGGGCTTTCACGCCGAGGAGTTGAAACCAGGAAAACCCGTGTTCCTCCGCAGCCAGGGCAAGCCCCGGCGCGAGAAGTGTCGTTATGAGGGTAGCCCAGAATGACGCGCGTCTCATCAATCTTCCTCCGACTCTTTATCCTCGAACAGCGCCCGCCTTATCCCCTCGAGGATGATTCCCATGAGGAGACTGGAAAAGCCGGCGAGGAAACCGGCCGTGTCGAACTTTCCGCTGCGGACGATGAGATAGACCAGGACCAAAACCGCGACGAATTTTACACCATACAGGACGGCGATTGCAAACTTGATTTTGCTCTTCCTCCCGAGGGCCCGGGAAATAATGATTTTGATGAGGACGAAGTTCACGTAGGCAACGAGTCCGCCGGCAACCACTCCGGGAATCCGGGGCCGTAAACCCAGGGCGAGGAAGAGGAGGACCATCACTCCCGCCGATAGGAGGATGAATCTCTCGATGGTCTTGAATCCCCTGTCCTCAACCACCCTCACTTCTCCCCGTCGTTTTTCCCCATCTCCCTCTGAGACCTCCTCGCCGCCCGGATGAGGCTGCGGAATCCGGCAACGAAACCGAAGATGAGGAAGAGGAGCGTCAGCCACGGTCCGGTGCCGAGCCTCTTGTCGAGGAAGGCCCCGATGGCGAGTCCGATGATGACGGAGAGGGCCATCTCCAGACCCAGGGAAGCGTAGCGACCCACCTCCCGGTAAAGGCGCCCTCTCTTCTCGTCTTTCCTCATCGGGACACTCGCAGGGGAAAATTTTGAACTTCAGGTATTTACCACGATACTCCCGGTGGGTCAACGGAGAATCACCGGCCCGTCGCCGCCCTCTGCCCCGCCCCCGGAAGGACTTTCCTCAGAAACTGGCCCGTGTATGACCCGGGAGTGCGCGCAACCTCTTCGGGGGTCCCCTCGGCCACGACGTATCCGCCTTCGTCTCCCCCCTCTGGACCCAGGTCGATGACGTAGTCGGCGCACTTAATCACGTCCAGGTTGTGCTCGATGACGACGACGGTGTTCCCCTTGTCCGCCAGGAGGGAGAGCACTCGGAGGAGTTTCCTGATGTCGTCGAAGTGGAGTCCCGTCGTCGGCTCGTCCAGAAGATAGAGGGTCTTCCCCGTCGCTCTCCTGGAGAGCTCGCGGGACAGTTTCACGCGCTGGGCTTCACCGCCGGAGAGCGTCGTGGCAGACTGGCCGAGTTTTATGTAACCCAGCCCCACTTCCTTCAGCGTCCTCAGCTTCGCCTCGATGGGGGGAATGTTCTGGAAGAACTCGTACGCCTGATTCACCGTCATGTTGAGGACGTCGGCGATGCTCTTCCCCCTGTAGGTCACCTCCAGCGTCTCCCTGTTAAACCTGCTCCCTCCGCAGACGTCGCAGGTGACGTAGACGTCGGGCATGAAGTGCATCTCTATTTTCAGGTATCCTTCTCCCTGGCAGGCCTCGCACCGCCCTCCCTTCACGTTGAAGGAGAAGCGGCCCGGTTTGTATCCCCGCGCGCGGGATTCGGGCAGTTTGGCAAAGAGGTCCCGGATGTGCGTGAAGACGCCCGTGTAAGTGGCGGGGTTCGAGCGGGGGGTCCTCCCGATGGGGGACTGGTCGATGTTCACCACCTTGTCAATCTCCTCCACCCCCTCGATGGCGTCGAAGGGGAGGGGTTTCTCCCGGGACCCGTGGAGGATTCCCGCCACGGCGGGGCGGAGCGTGTCGATGAGGAGAGTGGACTTCCCCGACCCGGAGACGCCGGTAATGCAGGTAATCGTCCCCAGGGGAATGGAGACGTCGATTCCCTTCAGGTTATTGCCTCTGCACCCTCTGAGGACAAGGTGCTTGCCCGTCCCCTTCCTCCTCTTCTCCGGAACCTCTATCCTCTTTTTCCCGGAGAGGTACTGTCCCGTGAGAGAGCGGCTGCAGGCGCAGACGTCGTCGAGCGTCCCTGCGACGACCACCTCGCCTCCCGACTCTCCGGCGCCCGGCCCCATGTCGACGATGAAATCGGCGCTCCTTATCGTCTCCTCGTCGTGCTCCACCACGATGACCGTGTTCCCCTGGTCGCGGAGGGCCAGGAGCGTGTCGAGGAGTTTCCGGTTGTCCCTCTGGTGGAGGCCGATGCTCGGCTCGTCGAGGATGTACATCACCCCGACGAGGGAGGCTCCTATCTGGGTTGCCAGCCGGATTCTCTGCCCCTCTCCCCCGGAGAGCGTGGAGGAGGGCCTGTCCAGGGTGAGGTAATCCAGCCCCACGTTCTTCAGAAACCCGAGGCGGGAGACGATTTCTTTCAGGACCCGGGAGGCTATCTGCTCCTCCCTGCGGGAGAGGACGAGGTTCTGGAAGAAGGAGAGGGCGTCCCGGACGGAGAGGCAGGTGACCTCGTGGATGTTCTTCCCCCCCACCCTCACGTGGAGCGCCTCGCGGCGGAGGCGGGCTCCCCGGCACTCAGGACAGGGCACCTGTCTGATGTACTTCTCCAGTTCCTCCCGGACGAACTCCGACTCCGTCTCCCGGTACCTCCTCTCCAGGTAGGGGATAACTCCCTCAAAGGGCTTGTAATAATAGTATTTTCGTGAGCCCTCCAGGTAGTAGAAGCGGATCTCCTCATCCCCCGAACCGTAGAGGATTACGTCCTGAATCTTTTTCGGCAGCTCCTCGAAGGGCGTGTAGAGGGAAAAATCGTAGTGGTCGGCAAGCGCGTCAAGGAGGGAGAAGAAGTAGGTTGACCCTCTCCTCTCCCACGGAGCTATTGCCCCCTCTCTGAGAGACTTCTTCCGGTCCGGAATCACCAGGTCAGGGTCGAAGTGGTTCGCCGTGCCCAGACCCGCGCAGGAGGGACAGGCTCCGTAGGGATTGTTGAAGGAAAAGAGACGAGGAGAAACCTCAGGAATGCTGAAGTTGCACTCGGGACAGGCGAACCGTTCGCTGAAGTAGTGTTCTCTCCCGAACTCGTCCAGCACCTTCGCCACGCCTCCCGCCATCCTGAGGGCGAGCTCGAAGGCCTCGGCGAGCCGGTTTCGGATCCCCTCCTTGAGGACGAGGCGGTCCACCACGACGTCGATGTCGTGCTTCTTCTTCCTGTCCAGGACTATCTCCTCGGAAAGGTCCCTCATTTCCCCGTCCACCCGGACGCGGACGAAGCCTTCCTTCCTCAGCCTCTCGAACTCCTTCCGGTACTCCCCCTTTCTCCCCCTCACGATGGGAGCCAGGACCACGACGCGGCCGCCGTCGCCAAAGGAAAGAACCGAGTCCGTCATGTCCTGAACCGTCTGGGAGCGTATTTCCCTCTCACAGCCCGGGCAAACGACGACCCCCACCGACGCGAAGAGGAGGCGGAGATAGTCGTATATCTCCGTCACCGTCCCCACCGTGGAGCGGGGATTTTTCGAGACGCTCTTCTGTTCGATGGAGATGGCGGGAGAGAGCCCCTCGATGGAATCGACGTCGGGCTTCTCCATCAGTTCGAGGAACTGGCGGGCGTAGGCGGAGAGGGACTCCACGTATCGCCTCTGCCCCTCAGCGTAAATCGTGTCGAAGGCGAGGGAAGACTTCCCCGACCCGGAGACTCCCGTAATCACGATGAGCCTGTTGCGGGGGATTTCCAGGTCCACGCCTTTCAGGTTGTGCTCCCGCGCTCCCTTGATGACGATCGTTTCCCTGCTCACCTGACAGTTCCTCCCGACATGCTGACGGCCATCTCTATGGCTTTGATGAGGCTCGTCTCTCTGGCGATTCCCTTCCAGGCGATGTCGTATGCCGTGCCGTGGTCGACGGAAGTCCTCACGATGGGAAGACCCAGCGTCACGTTCACCCCCGTGTCGAAATGGACGAGCTTCAGCGGAATGAGTCCCTGGTCGTGGTACTGGGCAACGACGACGTCGAACTCTCCCCGGTAGGCCCGGTAGAAGACCGTGTCCGGAGGATAGGGTCCCGAAGCGGATATCCCTTCTCCCCTCACCTCCTCGATGGCGGGGGCGATGATTTCCCTCTCCTCGCTCCCGAAAAGCCCCCCCTCGCCGGCGTGCGGGTTGAGCCCCGCCACGGCTATGCGGGGTTTTTCGATTCCGAATTTCTCCACGAAATCCCGGTGGACGACCCTCACCGTCTCTGCCACCGCCTCCTTCGTCACCCTCTCGATGGCCTCCCTCAGAGAG
>RFHC01000039.1 GCA_003696505.1 Deltaproteobacteria bacterium | reverse complement strand
GAATCTCAGAACCTGTAGAGGCTGTTTTTCAGGACGTAGTACTCCTCGAGAAACTCCATCTGCTTCTTGAGGGCGTTGTAGTGGCTCTCCTCCCAGTCGCCGAGGAAGTTGAGAAACTTTTTCAGTTCCTCTTCCTTCGCCGATTTCGCCATCTCCCTGTAGAAACGGGCAGATTCCAGTTCCAGCTTCATTCCGATGGAGAGCGCCGATATCTCCCTGTGCCTGTCCCTGACGAACTCTCTGAATTCCCTTGTAAAAATGGGACTTTCCGCATCATCGAACGAGACCATCGGCTTCACCTCGGGAATCTCCAGGACCCCTTCATTGAAATACTTCTCCCCGATTCTCTGGAGCGTCTCCAGGTGAAGTTGCTCCTCGTCGGCGAGGTGGGAAAAGACTTTCTTCGCCTTCTCATCCTCCGTGAACTCTGCTGCAGAGCGGTAGAGCTCTCTCCCCTCCACCTCTCCCTTGATTGCGACCTTGAAAGCTTCTCTCAAATCCATGGTTCCCTCCTTCTCCTCTCTTTACCCTTATGATTGCCTGGAGGAGAAAAAGTTACAAAAAAACCCGGGTGCCCGCGTAGGCACCCGGGTCTCCATCCGAGCCCTTTTAAAATTCACATAGCTTCGTTCATGCTGTCGAATATCTCCGGAGGAGTGGCCGTGACGCTCGGGTCTGCCTTCCTCGGATGGCACACGGCGCAGAAGACCTGCATGTTTGACCCACCATCCGTGTCTACGCGGAGATACTTGTAGTTGGGATTGGAGGGATGGGGGTCGTGGCAGCTCACGCACTCGAACTTCCCCTCTCTGAGGAGTTTGTCCGGCACTCTCGCCACCTTCGGATTCACCGTGTCGAGCCCGTAGGGGTGGCTCATGTGCGCGTCGATGGGAAGGATGTCCTGTCCCCCTTTCTCCGCCGTCTGGTGACACCCCAGGCAGAGGGCCGTCACCCCGCTGAAGGGAAGTCCCGTTTCCGGGTTTTTGTCCACCGTATTCCCCGGCACAGCGAAGATGATTTCGTCTTTCGCCTCGTGGATGGAGTGGCACTCGACGCAGTTGAGGTCGTCGTGAGCGCCCGCGCCGAAAGCGCTCAGAGGAAAGAGCAGACAGGCAACCAGAGCCAAGGCGGTAACGTATCTCATCTTTTCCCCCCTTTTGATGTGGAATTTCCCGTTAAAGGGCAGATAATCTTTTATTCCCCCTGACCGACTGTGTCAACCCTGCATAAACAATCCCACGCCCTTTGCTAAAATCTAAAAAGGAGGAGCGACGTGGCGGCATGCTGGAGAAAGGGGGAAAGCCCCGACAAACCTCTGCTCTGTCCTTACCTCAAATTCACGGTAAGGAGAGACTTCTACGAGAAAATCCCCGCGCGCCTCTGCACCAGGCACCAGAAGAACGTTCCCGACGACCTCCCGGCCGGGACGAAGCCCCCCTGGTGCACCCTGGAAGAGAACAATCTCAGATAACGCCCTTCTCCCTGAGAGCGCCCACCTCCTTCGACGATAGTCCGAGAAACTCGCTGTAGACCGACTCGTTGTCGGCCCCCACCTTCCTGCAGACCCATTTAATTCTGGGAGGAGTTTCCGTCATCTTCGCAACCGTCCCCTGGATGAGGAGGTCACCCCAGGGTTCTTCCTTCCTCTCAACGAGAGCGCCCCGTTCATACCAGTGGTCGAACTTCACCGTCTCGTCGGGAGAAAGGACCTCCCCCGCTACGGTCACTCCCGGTCCCCTGTAGGACAGCCAGAGCTCGACAATCTCCTCCCTCGTCTTCTCCATCGTGAACTTCTCAATCTCCTGGATGATGGCGAAGGCGTTGTCGACGTTCGTCCTGTCCCGGACGGTGGGGTACTTCTCCGGCAGGTCGGGCCGGCCGATGATGCTGCAGAGGGCCTGGAAGTTCTGGTCCGTGTAACCCGCGATAAACACCATCCCGTCCTTGCACCGGACGTAGCAGTAGGGGTGCGCTGCAGGCTCGATGTTCCCGGGTCGTTCCATGACCTTCCCTGAGAGGTGGTAATAGTGGAGAGCGTAGTTGTTCAGGTTCATGAGAGCCTCGGCTGGACTGATGTCGATGAACTGCCCCTTCCCCGTGAACTCTCTCGCGTAGAGCGCTGCCATGACCGCGAAGGCGCCGAAGGTTCCTCCCGCGTACCACGCAATCCAGTTCCCCATCTTCGTCGGGACCTTCGTGTGTTCCGGAAATCCCTCGAAGTATTCCGGAATTCCCGTTGTCCACGCAAATCCAGACAGGGCCTGAGCGGTCGTGTCGTAACACGCCCAGTTCGCCGACTTTGCTTTTTCCGCCAGTTCCCCCCTCCTCCCGCATGTGTGGAGGGAAAGGTAGACGAGCCCTTCGTTTTCAGCCTTCAGCGCCTCGTATCCGAATCCCCTCTCCTCCATGAACCCGGGTGGAGAAGTCTCGATGAAGACGTCGGCCTTTTTCACGAGCTCCCGCGCAATCCGCCTCCCTTCCTCCGTCTCAAGGTTCAGGGTGATGTGCTCCTTGTTTCGCCCCTCGACGATGTAGGGAAGTCCCGTCCCGTCAATCTCGAGACCGAAAGGACTCATCTTCCTCGCCACATCCCCTTCAGGAGGTTCGACGCGGATGACTCTTGCTCCGAATTCTGCCAGGAGGGAAGAAGCGTAGAGGCCGGCGAAACTCCCGTAACTGAAATCGATTACCAGGAGCCCGTCGAGCGCCTCCGGTTTCCCAACCGCCTTACCCGGGTCCGTGTTCTCCCTGCTCCAGGTCGTCCAGTCCATTTTCCCCCTCCTCTCATTCTTTGAATGTCAGGCCCGCCTCTCCGTCCCAACCAGGGGGCGGACAGGCGAAGGGGACCTTCTCGTCCCACTTCCCGACGACGCCTTTTTCGTAAAGCTCAGCCACTTTCTCCTGGGAAAGGCCGAGAACCTTTCTCAACACGTACTCGTTGTCGAAACCGACGGGACGCATGCTCCACCGAATCCTTCCCGGAGTTTCCTCCAGATGAAGGGCGAAGGGATAGGCCAGGTCGCCCCAGACGGGGTCGTCGAATTTCCAGACAGCCCGCCTTTCATTGAAGTGAGGAGATTCGTGGATGTCTTTCGAGTTCATGACTCGGGCCGCGGCAAATCCCCCCCTCTCCGCCGCTTCGAGGAGGTCTGCCGTTGAGACACCCTTCGCCCACTCCTCGACGGCAGAGTATATCTTCTCCGCTCCCTGATGCCTCTTCTCCAGCGGAGCGAACTCACTCAGGTCCTCCCTCCCCATGACGGAGATGAGCCCGTTAAACTCCCTCTCCGTCCACGCGCCGAGCGCGGCAAAGCCGTCTTTCGTGCGAACGATGCAGGAGGGAACGACGGCCATGTCGCGGTTCCCGAAACGGCTCCTCCTCTTTCCGGCAACCTTTTGATACAGCCAGGTCCAGTCCATGCTCCGGATGAGGAGTTCTGCCTGAGAGATATCGATGAACTGTCCCTTTCCCGTCCTCTTCCGGTAGAAGAGAGCCACCATGGCAACGAAGGCTCCGTAGGTCCCGCTCAGGAAATCTCCTATCCAGGCAGACGATTTCGTCGCCATGCTCTCTTCAAATCCGGTGATCTCTGCCAGCCCCGTTATCCCCTGGGCGTAAGCGTCGTAACTCGGTCTCTCCGAAAGGGGGCCCCAGTTGCCGAAACCCTGCATGGAAATGTAAATGAGAGAGGGATTTATTTCTCTCAGCTGGCGGTATCCGATTCCCCATTTCTCGAAGGTCCCCCCTTTGAAATTCTCTATGAGGATGTCGGTGCGGGCGACGAGTTCTTTCACGATTTCCTGCCCCTCTTCTTTCCTCATGTCGAGACCGAAGAAGTACTTGTTGGCGTTGGCGCACATCATCCCGGGGGAAATCCCCCTGGGGAAATCCCCCCACGGCGCAACGGGCCTGATGAGAACGTCCCCCGTCCCCGGCACCTCCACGTGAATGACCTCCGCCCCCAGTTCAGCCAGGAGCGTGGCGCACCATGGACCGAGGATGACCCTCGTGATGTCGAGGACCCTCACACCTTTGAGCGCCTCTTTCCGGGAAAAAATTTCGTCGAAGAACTTCTCCATTTTCCCCCTCCTCTCCATTCGAAATCGGGAACTTTCAGAACCTGTTATAACTATTTACTCGATAAAACTTTCAAGCAGTCAAGGGATAAAACGCTTTTTTACTTTCCCCACGTCCCTCCAAACGGGAAGAAACGGAAAAACTCATCCACCAGAGCTTCGGCACCGGAGGAAACGAGGCGTCTCATGAAGTGCTTCCTCGGGCGGTGGTAAACAACCCTCTCCCTCTTCACTCCAAGAGAAGAGGCGAATTCTGTGACGAATTTCTCCAGGTCGCCCACTGCGTCGACGAGGCCGAGGGAAAGAGCCGTTTCGGCGGAGAAGAGCTCTCCCGTCGCAATCTCCTCCACCTTCTCCCGGGGGAGGTGCCTCTCTTCTGACACGATGCTCACGAAGCGCCCGTAAACCGCGCTGTGAAGCGCTTCGAGGCTCTTTCTCTCATCCTCCGAGTATCCCCTGTGAAACAGGGACATGTCCTTCTTCTCTCCCTTTTTCACCACCTCGAGGGAAACTCCGACCCTCTCCATCACGCCGGCCAGCACAGGTTTGAAGGAAATCACCCCGATAGACCCGACAATCGCCGTCGGGAGAGCATAGACCTTCTCCCCCCCACAGGCCGCAAGGTATCCGCCGGAGGCCCCGAAGATTACGCAGGAAATAACCGGTTTGACTTTCCTCACCCTCCTGACGGCGAAGTAGAGATATTCTGAAGCAGGTGCCGTTCCTCCGGGAGAGTCGACGAGGAGGACAACCCCCTTTACTGACCTGTCCCTTTCCAGTTTTTCCAGGGTCCGGCAGAGAGGAAGGACGCGCGAGGTGATAAGTGCCCCCTCCACCCCGAGGACAACTACTTTCTGAAGCGGTATCTTTTGAACAATTTTCCGGAACACGGTTTTATAATTTTACTCCCAACGGTCTCGTCTGTGAACAGGAACCGTTGACAGGGGGTCCTGCCGCCCCGTATGGTGGAAGTAAGAGGAGGTGCCAACCGTGAGGAAGTTTCTCCTTTTCACCGTCACCCTTCTCCTGGTCCTCGTGACAACCCCACAGACATCACGGGCAGGAGGTGAGCCCATGGGAGACCTGAAAATCACGAGTCCCGCTTTCGGGCACATGGAGATGATACCCTCCCGATACACCTGCGACGGGGAGGACGTGAACCCTCCCCTCAAAATCGAAAACCCGCCCGAGGGGACGAAGAGCTTCGCCCTCATCGTGGACGACCCCGACGCCCCGGTGGGAATATGGGTCCACTGGGTCGTCTGGAACATTCCAGGAGACGTGAGGGAGATAGCCGAAGACTCCGTCCCGGAAGGAGCGCGGCAGGGGAGGAACGACTGGGGGAAGAACAAATACGGAGGTCCCTGTCCGCCGTCGGGGACGCACCGCTACTTCTTTAAACTCTATGCCCTCGACACCACCCTCGACCTCCCCGAGGGCTCCACGAAGTCGGACCTGGAAAGAGCCATCTCTGGACACGTTCTCGGGAAGGCAGAACTCATCGGTCTCTACCGGCGGTAACGGGAATCTGAAAGGGTTACGATTCTCCGGAAAGGAGAATCTGCCGGGAAACCCTCGCCTCCCCCACGAGGAGGTGTGAGAAGGAGGGAGTCCTCTCCCCGGGAAGGAGAACGTCTATCAGGAGCTTCTCCCCTTCCCTTTTCACACCGGTGACGTAACCGAGGCAGATGTCCCTGTTCCCCCGACTCCTCAACGAGACGAGTCTCTCTTCCAGGAAAAGCGGCTCCTGAGGAGAACGAAAGGGAGGGTAGCGGGTAAAGCGGAGATACCGGGAGTTGAGTGTAACCCTTTTCAACGAGGCACCGGCAAAGTATTTCCTCAGTCTCTCTATTCTGTAGGAAAACCTGAATTCCATCGTTTTTTCCCGAACAGGCCACTGGACAGGTATGATGAGGATGCGCGGATTCCGGCACCTCAGGTATGGAGTGAGGATGTGGGAGAGCTCTCCCGAGCGGGAGAGCGCAATAATCAGGTCGGGCCTCAGGAGGTCAATCTTCATCTGCTTGAGAATTCTCGCAGAAGAATCGGAAACGTACCCCGTCGTGTCCACCACCACCCTGCTCGCCATTCTCCTTCCGGCCCTGACGGCTTCTGCAGAGGCGGTGAGCACCGGGAGCAGATTCCCCCGGGGGGAAAAGGTCCCCGTGAAGACAAATCCCTCCTCACGAACCTCACCCGAGTCGGGGTCGAAGAGCCCCCACCCGGCAGTGGAGGGAGGACCGACGTGAGACTGTCCCACGTCCAGGTCAACGACGGCCACGCTCGATGACCCGGCGAGGCTTCCCGCAAGGGAATAGACAAAAGTCGTCTTCCCCGTGTCCACTCCTCCGATGACCAGAATGAGCCTCGCCTTCTCGTCCCGGCATATCTCCTCTGCCAGGTGAGGGGAGATGAAGTCAGTGAGGGAAACCCTCTGCCTGCCTTCACTCAACTCTGGTACTCCCCCTTTCTTTCGCTCCGAATCGGAGGGTAATAACCGTCACCTCCGGAGGGGCGAAGAGCCTCACCGGAGGTCCCCACGTCCCCGTCCCGCGGGAAACGTAGAGGAATGACCCCAGGCCCAGGGGATAGAGTCCGGAATCGAAAGGGTGAGAAAGTTTCGTCAGATATCGAAAGGGAAATATCTGGCCCTTGTGAGTGTGGCCCGACAGCTGAAGGTCAAAGGTCCCGACGAGTTGTTTCGCCACGTCGGGACGGTGCTTCAGGAGGATTGTGTACATAGTGTGGGGTTTCCCGAAAAGGAGGTCCGATTCCTTCTTCCCGGCCGACACTCCCATCCTGGCCCCGACGGGGTCGTCCACCCCCACGATTCTCAGAAACTCCCCCACGGCGGCCGACTCGTTTCTCAGGACGCGGAAACCGGCCCTCTCCAGGAAGGAGAGGGAGTTCTTCCAGCCTGCGTAGAATTCGTGATTCCCCATGACGGCGAACTTCCCCAGCGGAGGGGAGAGGAGGGCAAACTCCGAGGCCAGAGAGCTGATGTCGTACATCTGCCCGTCCACCAGGTCTCCTGTGGAGACGATGAGGTGGGGATTTTCCTTTCGAATCAAATCCACCACCTGCCTCACCCGCCCTTCCCTCTCGATGAGCCCCAGGTGGAGGTCGGAAATCTGAACGATTTTTATCTCCCCCGCCCCGGGAGGAATCTTCGGCGACGCGAATTCAAGACGCTCCACCACTATTTTCTTCGCCTCAATGGTCCCCCAGAAAATTCCCCCGAGCGAGACGGCGACGGCGAGAAAGAAGGACACCCGGTGCGGGAGGAAAGCACGGTCAATGACGCCGACGAGG
>RFHC01000009.1 GCA_003696505.1 Deltaproteobacteria bacterium | reverse complement strand
GGAATGGGGAGTGCGGATTGCTGATTTCGGAATGCGGAATGCAGAATTCGGAATGCGGAGTTCGGAGTGCGGAATTCGAAGTGCGGAATGGGGAGTGCGGAATGCGGAATGAGGAATGCGGAATGCGGAGTGCGGAAGGCGCTACTCCCCGTAAGAGACTTCGCAATCTTCCGCCCCCACCCTGCATCACGAAATATTTACCCGTTCCGCGTTTTTCCATATCACCCCTCTCTATTTTGTCTTCACCCGGCAACGGCCTGATAGACAAGCGCAAGGAGTATCGTCCCGACAAAACTGACAAAGACGTAAACTCCCAGGACCCGCCGCCGGCACATGGTAAAGAGGACGGACATGGCGGGAATGGACGTTACCGGTCCCCCCACGAGGAATGCCAGGCCAGGTCCCTTCGCCAGCCCCAGGTTGAGGAGGCTGTAGAGGATAGCCGCAGCGGTTATCTCGTTCACGTGGAGGGGAGCCGAGAAAAAGGTGACGAAGAGCGTGTTCGTCACCGACCCCGTCGAGAGGTATCCCCCTATCCACTCCCTCGGGATGTATCTCTCCGCCAGCACGGCGATGGCGATTCCCAGGAGGGTGAACTTCCCCGTCTTCAGAGTCAACTCCCACGACTTGGCGAGGAAGATGACGAACTTGTTGTCAATCTTCCGGGCAAGCCTGTTGCTGAACTGTTGGCCGCAGGTGCACCGGAGTTCGCCGGGGCAGTCCGGGGCGTGGATATCGATGGGCCCCTCCGCCTTCAGAAGGGGCGTTTTCCCGAAAAATCCCCTCAACTCGAGGTAGTGGGTGAGGTAGCCGGCGAAAAGCCCCATGAAGATAGCCGAGGCGAACTTCACGTTCGCCCATCCCACTCCCAGCTCCCACGCCGTGATGGTGTAACCGCTCGGGCTCATGAGTGGAGAAGTGATGAGGAGCGCCAGGGCGGGCGCGAGAGGCACACCGGAAGACACGAGGGAAACGAAGAGGGGAATGGACCCGCAGGAACAGAGGGGGGAGAACGCCCCCACGAGAACCGCCACCGGGATGGCGAAGGCCCCGAACTTCGCCAGCTGGTTCCTCATCCTGACGTGGAGACGATAGGTTCGAATGACTGCGCCGATGAAAACCCCGAGGAAAAAGTAGATCCAGATTCCGTGGAGTTCCTCGACGAAGAGGTCAAAAAGCGCCTGAAGTTCTGTGACAAGGGAAGGATGACTCATGCGCCTGCTCTACCTCTCTTCGTTTTCATACCCCAGAGAGCGAGGGAGAGAAAGAAGACGAAACCGAGGAGGACGGATATCTTCCCCGGGAGAGTGACACCGCCTGCCGAACTGGAAATCCCCATCCTCACGGCGAGGGCGGCACCGGCGAGCATCCCCGCTGACGCCCAGGCAGCCCCCAGGTCCCCCTCTCCTGCCAGGACGAGCTGCCTGAAGGGGCACCCACCTATGAGAATAGCGCCGAATCCCACCATGGCGAGGGAGAGGAATGCCCAGAACAGGTTCGTGTGGGCCCCCGGTTCAAGGAAATAGGCCGGGTGAAATCCGCCGGAGACGAGGTTGAGGAGGAGCGCACCCAGGAGAAACCCCACCGGCGCACCCGCTTCGGTGAAGGTCCGGGTGAGGAGAGACTTCTCCACGGACCCAGTGATGCAGAAACGTGTCCTCTGCCCGATAAACCCCATGAGCAGACCGGCGCCGAGGGAGAGAGCGAAGGGAGCGTGGCGGGCCGACGAACCGACCACACCTGCCGCGAAAGCGTAAACGCCCGTCGAGGAGAGGAAAAGAGCGAGAAAAGAACCTAAGGGAAGGAGCGTCCCGAGCATCTCGCTGGATTCGCCGTATTTGAATACGTGGAATCCCTCCCGCACGAAAAGCGATGCGAAAGCGACTCCGCCGAAAAGACCTGCCAGACCGACGAGAGCTGTCAGACTCCCGGAAGAGAGGCGGAGGAGCATTTTAACGGGGCAACCGATGAAGACCTCGCATCCGAAAATCATGAAAGCGCCCCCGAGAAACTTCAGGATATTCCCTCCCGAAGTGCGCGCCCGAAACTCCCCCGTGAGAAAGGCAACCGCGAAGGACCCGACGACGATTGCGAATATCTCCGGACGGAGGTAGGAGGAGACGAGGGCGCCGTGAAGACCGAGAGCCCCGGCGATGTTGACGAGAAAGCAGGAGACGCAGAGTCCGGTGTTCGTCGGATTTCCCGCGATGGAAAGCAAAACTGCGAGGACACCAAAGGCGAGCCCCAGAAACAGGACCGACGCGAAGTTTTCCGGATAGATGAGTTGACGAATGATGTTTCTCATAGTTCCGCCGATTTCCCCGGGTCAATCCCCCTCATAGGGGGGAAGACCGAGCCTCCGGGCCATCTTTCTCAGGATATCGTATTCAGAATCATCTCCTGCGACGTACCCTTTGATACCGTCTCTTAATAATACGTTCAAAACCTCTCCGTTTACTTCAACGGTATCGCTTTTTTTCAGCGACAGGAGGGCGTCCCTCATCGATTCGACCAGGTCGTCTCCCACGTGGGGGAGGGCGTAGAAGGTGCAGTTCGGGACCGGCGGTGACGAGGCAACAACGCGGAAATCCTTCCTGTCAATCTTCCCTTCTCTCTCCATCCTCTCCAGGTCACCCACCTTCACCGCCCCGGCGTCGTAAGCCCCGAAGTAGACGCCGTAGACCACCTTTTCGTGCTTCCACGACCCCTTGAGGAAATCGTAACGCGCCAGGTCCGTCTCAGGGTCGAACCCGCTCTCGACCATCGTGTAATACTGGCACATGTATCCTCCCGGCGAGAGGACGGGGCCGAAAACGAAGGTCTTCCCCTTCAGGTCTGCCACTGTCCGGATTGGACTGTCCGCCCTCGTCACGATGAGCCCTCCCGTGTCCTTCCCCGTGTCCGCCTTCACCTCCCGGGCCACGAGTTTCGCGCCCACCTCCTCCTTGACGAGGACGTAAATGTACCCGTTGGACTGGATAAAGTCGAACTCACCCTTTTTCGCCTTATCGAGGAAATCGTAGGTATTCACGTGGGAAACAATGATTTTCCTGCCCAGTTTCTCCTCCAGGTACCTCGCCAGCGGCGTGAACCTCGCCCTGTTTTCCTCGAGACTGTTGCATACCTGAAAGGCCACGCGGAGGGGAGCTTTCGGAGGCGACACGGTCCCCTTCAGGAGGGAAAAGAGAGTGCCTCCGACGACGAGAACGAAAACGATAATCAAAAGCGGCCTTTTCCCCTTCATTTCCCTGCCCCCTCACTTTTCCACTGTCAGGGAGAACTCTTCTATCTCCGGGTCCTCTTCCCTGTTTATCGGCACATCCCCGTACCGGCGAATCTTAAGTCCGGCGAGGACGTACTTCCCTCCCCGGAAACTGAGCCCGTAAAGTCCATTATCCTCGAAAAGCGACCGGGAAATCGACAGAGTCGATCTCTGCCCCATAAGCCCTGCCAGCGCGGCCCCTCTCTGCTTCAGAAACTCCAGACTTCCCTCGGCCTCCTGGAGAGAAAACCCGTAAACACCGCCCGCGGCGAAAAGGCGTCTCCCCTCCACCACGGACTCGCGGACCCGGAAACCGTAGAGGAGGGCAGGTCCCACTCTCACGTCTTCCATGAGTCCCTTCACCCTGAGCATGTGGACGCCGCTGACGCAGTCGCCGACCTCCACGTCCCTGAGAGTTACGTCCGAGTCGCGGCACCTGATTCCCGTGACCACTCTCGCGAGGCGAATACCCTTCCCGGCGACGGTAGATTCCTGAAACTGGATTCCCCGGAGAGAATCCGTAACGGTCACGTCTTCGAGGGAGAGGTCACTGAAGTGTGAGTGTATCCCCCGATAGGCCCCTGAAACGACGACGTGGCTGAGGACGTTCGTCTCCGCGTCGGAAGCGGTAAAGTTTATCGAATCCCAGAGCCCTCTCTTTCCTGACGACGCGTCTGCGGGCCCGAAGAAGATGGGTTCTCTTTCAGTCCCTGCGGCGAGGAGCGTCCCCTGCAGGAAGAGGCCGTTTTCCCCGATTCCGTCACCGTTGGTG
>RFHC01000008.1 GCA_003696505.1 Deltaproteobacteria bacterium | reverse complement strand
GCCTCGGTGGTGATAGGACGGGAGCGGTTTACCCGCTCCCGTCCTATCACCACCGAGGCAGCGAACCTCCGAGGCTCAGAGCATCCGATTAAATGCGGATTGCGGATGGCGGAATGCGGAATGAAATATTGCGGGTTGGAACCCGGTATACAGGTATTGGAAAAAACTGCAGGGGCGGGGTTTACCCCCGCCCGTTACACCGAAACCAGTTCCCCGATGTTTGGAACGACGCATGGGGGAAAAATACGAAATTACTCCTTCCTTCCAAACTCCTCACGGAGGGAATCGATCAGGTCCTTCAACCTCACGCCTCCCAGTATCTCGCGCACCTCGGTCCCATCGGGTTTCGTTACGACCACCTCGGCGCACTTCAATTCCTTCAACCCAGCCCCTCCGTAAATACTCGAATCGGTGACCTTTCCCCGGCGTACCTCGGGGTAGACATTTTGAACCTTCTTCCGCAGCATCAGGTATGCCATTCCCGTCACGAAAGAGTGGCCGCTGTACATTTTCACTTCCACGTTTTCCGCGCCAAGGTAATTCCAGAGCCACCAGTTAATGTCGGCGAAGTGGGTGCTGTCTAAGTCCTGCACGAGAACCATCTCGCCGGCTTTCCCCCAGAGGTTGTCGCAGAGTTTCCTCAGGAATCCCGAACTCAGCCACGACTGGGCGTATTGTCTCCGCTCGTTTTCCAGCATGGCTTTCTCCAGCCCTTCCATTCCCGTCTCTTCCTCTTTCTTCTCCGACGGGGGAGGAGTCGCGAAGAAGCGTCTGGCGAGTTCAACCGCCAGTTTCGCGCCGTACCTGTCGTAGCACGCGGTTTTCTCGACTTCGAAAAAGTATTCTCTCAGGGAGAGGGAATCGTACTTTTTCTGAATTCTCCTGACGGTCCCTTCGGACATGTAGCTGAGGAGGACGGCGTTGTGAAGGGGGTCGTCCCACATTTCCGGGGCTCTCCTTCCTAATTCTCCTGTGAAGTGGCAGAGGTAGGCCACCTGGGGGAGAGGGATACCCCTGGCATCATCAATGATGCTCCACTCAATCGGCCAGGAGTAGGGATTCGAGAAGAGGAGGCACGCCAGTGACCTGTGAATGTCGTCGCCCTTCTTCACGAAACCGATGGGCCAGGGGATGTAGGCAAAGCAGTTGTTGATTTCCTCGAGCCCGGCATACCCGTCGAAGGTAAAGACGACAGCCCAGTCCCTGCTGAAATCCCTGACCATGTGTACCGGGGCAAGAGCGTGAGAAACCGTGAAAAGCTCTTTCGGTTCTGACAGATTTTTCGTTATGGCATCGAAGAATTTCGTCTTCCTGAAGTTCTGAATTTTTTTGATGACGGGGACGATTTTTTCGACGATGCATTCACGCATCCACCCGGAGAAGCAATCCCTTTTCGATTGGTAGACCGTTTCTTTCAGCTCTTTGAATTCCTCGTCCGTAAACCTGTAGAGAAAGGCGAGCATGAGGGCGTAGTCGAGGGTCCCGTGTTTTGGCCCGTCGAGGAAGAGGGTGGTATCGCAGGTGAGGGCATCTGCATTGCCCCAGGAAATCTTGGCGGGAGTCAGGGAGTGGACGAAGGCCCGGTAGAAGGACTTGAAGCCCGGGTAGCCCGGAGGGAGGTCGGAGAAGTGAGGAAGAGAAAGGGCTTCGAGGAAAGCTCTGTAGTCCTGAATGGCGTTTCGCCTTGCGTGGTCCCTGGCGAAGCAGGCCCTCGTAAAGCCGGCCAGGGAGATGTCCCCCGGAAGCTGGTACCTCAGATAGGTGTGGAATTCCCGGGTGAAGTTGGTCGTTTTGCTCATGGCGCACCTCCTTTTTTTGATGCACCAGAGGGCCTCAGGCTAAAGAGCAATCCGCCCGGTTAAATCCTGGCTCTTTCTCTGGAGGGCAGGTGCGGCGCAGATGAGGGGGTGAGGTAAGAAGATATGAGATGTTTTTCCGGGCCCCCGGACTTCCGGGGTGGGAGACTTGGTTCAAGGGTCACCTCCCTTGCGCATCGGGGCTTTTTAAGCCCCAGGCCACCTTGGCTCTCCCTGCCAGGTTGGCGGGCCTCTTTGAGGCCACTCTTGATGCTTGAGTTGATTGTAACTTTTTTCGGGAAAATAATCAAGCAAATTTTTGATTATTGCCTGCCGGTTCGGTTTTTGGTAGAAAGGAGGGGAAAAGGTTTAAAAAATCGGGTGCTTTTTTCTCCTGATTCTCCGGGGAACTATAAAAAAGGCTGGCGCGCGTCATGGCCCTGTATCCTCTTCGCCTGGTGAAAGGTCACGTTTTCATGGAAATCGGGGGGAAATTCTGGCTCGTCGACACGGGAGCGCCGTCGAGCTTCGGCGCTCAGGAAAGTGTTGTCCTGGAAGGGAAAACCTTCCCCCTGGGCGAGTCTTTCCTGGGGATGACGGTTGGGGAACTCGAAGGCTACGTCGGGGTCGAGTGTGCGGGGCTTCTGGGGGCGGACGTGCTGGCTGAATTTAACTTCGTTTTCGACCTCCCGGAGGAAAGGGCCGAGGTGTCAGAGTCCGACCTCGCTCTTGATGGAGTGGAGGTGGGAATTGATTTTTTCATGGGAGTTCCCCTCGTGGATGCTGTCGTGAGGGGAAGGCAGCGCCGGATGTTTTTCGACACGGGAGCTCAGATATCGTATCTCCAGTCCGGTGAATTCGAGTCATTTCCCCTTACCGGGACTTTCGCCGATTTCTACCCCGGATACGGGAAGTTTCAGACGGAGGCGAGGATGGTTGAAGTCAGCCTCGGAGGCCTCGCT
>RFHC01000233.1 GCA_003696505.1 Deltaproteobacteria bacterium | reverse complement strand
GCCGTACCCGGGGAACACCGCCTCGCACCCGGTGTCCTTCGCCGCCTTAAGAACCGCTTCCACGTCGAGATAGCTCATGCTCGCCGGCGACGGTCCCAGGCGAACGGCTTCGTCAGCGAGCTTCACGTGGAGAGAGAGCTCGTCGCAGTCCGAATAACCGACGACGGCCCTGATTCCCAGCTCCCGCATGGGTCTAATGGCACGGCAGGCAATTTCCCCCCTGTTGGCGATGAATATCTTCCGGAACATCAGATATCCTCCCCCGTCAGGATCCGGAGAGCCTCGCGGTACTTTTCCGCCGTTTTTTTCACGACCTCCTCGGGAAGGAGCGGACCCGGAGCGGTCCTGTCCCAGTCCAGGGTGAGGAGGTAGTCGCGGACGTACTGCTTGTCGAAACTTTCCTGCGACCTCCCCGGTTCGTATTTATCGGCAGGCCAGAAGCGGGACGAGTCAGGAGTGAGAACCTCATCGATGAGGATGATTTCCCCCTCAGAAAATCCGAACTCGAACTTCGTGTCGGCGATGATGATTCCCCTCGTGGCCGCGTATTCCGAAGCGCGGCGGTAGAGCTCGAGAGAAACATCCCTCAGCTTTTCCGAAACGTCCCTTCCCACTCTCTCGCACATTTCCTCAAAGGTGATGTTCACGTCGTGCTCCCCCACTTCCTCTTTCGTGGCGGGGGTAAAAATCGGCTCAGGAAGCTTCTCAGACTCCCTCAGCCCCGGAGGGAGGGAGACGCCGCAGACGGCCCCTGTCTCCCGGTACTCCTTCCACCCGGACCCGGCGAGATACCCTCTCACGACGCACTCGATGGGAACGGGGTCTGCCTTTTTCACGAGCATCGAACGTCCCTCCAGGATGTCGACGAATTTCCTGGCTTCGGGAGGATACTCCTTCACGTCGGCGGTGATGAGGTGATTCGGAATGACCTCCCTGAGGAAGTCGAACCAGAAAAGGGATATCTTTGTGAGAACTTTCCCCTTCCCGGGGATACCGTTGGGAAGCACCACGTCAAACGCGGAAATCCGGTCGGTCGCGACGATGAGGAGGGATTCTCCCAGGTCGTAGATGTCCCTCACCTTTCCCCTGTTTCGGAGGGTGAGACCTTCGAAATTCGTCTGATAGACCACCTTCGTCATCTCTCGCTCTCCTCCCGCTTTTCTTCCATACTCTGTAATCTCCAGAGTTTCCGGTAAAGGCCGTCTCTTCTCAGGAGTTCATCGTGAGTCCCTTCCTCGACGACCTTCCCTCCGGCTATGACGACTATCCGGTCGCACTCAGAGACCGTTGCCAGGCGGTGGGCGATGACGATGGCCGTCCTTCCCGCGAGCAACCTCCTCACGGCCCGGCTGACCTTCTCTTCGCTCTTCGGGTCCAGGTGGGCGGCAGACTCGTCGAGAATGAGAAGTTCCGGGTCTCTGTAGAGAGCGCGCGCGATGGCGACGAGTTGCCTCTCTCCGGCAGACAGACCGAGCCCCCTCTCTCCCACCTGCCTGCTTGAGACAGAGCCTGTGGATTCAGCGTCCTTTAAAATATCGCAAATAGCGAGAACCCTTTCAAGTTTCATCTCATCCAGGGGCAGTCCCCCCGTCACGTTTTCCACCACGGTCCCCTCGAAGAGGAATGGCTCCTGAGGGACGAAGGCGATTTTCTCCCTCACCTCACGGGGGGAGATTTCAGAGAGAGAATGTCCGAAAATCCGAACTTCCCCCTCCCACGGCTCGTAAAAGGAGAGGAGGAGGTTCACAATCGTGCTCTTGCCGGCACCGGTCAGCCCGACGATGGCAACCCTTTCCCCTCTCCTCACCTTCAGGGAGAGACCCCTCAGCACCTCCTCGTCGTCGTACCCGAAGGTGACGTTTTCCATCTCAACGACGGCCTCCCCTCTTCCTCCCCGGGGAGAAATTCCTCCCTTCTCTTGCCGGAACGAGAATTCCCTCGATGGCGGGAGGTCCAGAATGGAAAAAATCCTCTCCGCCGCTGCGAGGGCAGTCTGAAGGACGCTCACCTTGTCCGTCATGTCCCTGACCGGGCCGAAAAACTTCTCCAGGTATCCGATGAAGGCAACGAGGGTCCCCAGGGTGACGCTCCCCTGCCGGAAGTAGTACCCCCCGACGAGGATGATGAGGGCCAGCCCGAAGTGGGAGAGGAATTCGACACCGGGGAAGTAGAGGGAGTAAATCTTAGAGAGCCTCTTTCCTCCCTCCACGTACCTGGCGTTGACCTTACGAAATTCTTCAAGGACCTTCTCCTCCCTCCCGAAGGCCCTGACCACCTCAAGTCCTCCCACCGTTTCCTGGAGCGAACGGGTCAGGTCAGCAGTCGCCCGCCGCACCTCCCTGTTCGCCGCCCTCAGTTTCCCCTTCAGGAGGAACACGAAGAGAATCAGGATGATGAGCGTCCCCATGAGGGTGAGGAAGAGCCCTGCGTCGAGGAGGAAGAGGACGACGGCGATGGAGGCCATGAGAAAGACGTCCGCGATGGACGAGACTATCCCTGAGGATATCATCTCGTTGACGGCATCGACGTCGGAGACGAGACGCGCCACAATCCAGCCCGAATGGGTCCGGTCGAAAAAGGTCATGGGAAGGCGGAGGATCTTCTCGAAGAGTTCTTTCCTGAGCTCGTGTATCGTCCTCTGCCCCAGCGCTGCCACTGAAACCATCTGGAGATATCCGAAAACCATGCTTCCGATGACGCCGGCCGCGAAAACTCCGGCGTTTATGAAGAGTCCTTCCGTCCTTCCGGGGACGAAGTTTCTGTCAACGATGAGTTTGAGGCCGTAAGGCTGGAGTATGGTGGAGAGTGTTGCAAGTCCCATCGAGGCGAGGGAGAGGACGAGGTAGGGAATCTGCCCTTTCGTAAAGGAGAGGAGGCGGAAAAGGAGGGAAAGGTCTCCCCTGCTCAATCCCCGTCCCTCTCTCTCTTCCAGCAGGACGGTTGCCCTCACGAAAGCCCCTCCCGAATCTTCTCCCTTTCGTAGTGGAGGGAGAAAATACCACCGCGTTGAATCAGTTCACCGAAAGTCCCTTCTTCCACAATTCTCCCCTCGTGGAGGACGAGAATTCTGTGGCAGCGGGAAAGAGTCTGCACCCTCTGGGAAACCACGAGGAGCGTCCTGTCGCCGAGGAGGTCGAGGAGAGAGGAAAAAATTCTCTCCTCAGCCAGGGAATCGACGGAGGCAAAAGCGTCGTCCAGGACGAGGATGTCCCAGTCGGGCAAAAGCGCCCGGGCGATGGTCATTCGCTGCTTCTGACCTCCCGAGAGGGTTATCCCCCTTTCCCCCACGAGCGTCCCGTATCCTTCCGGAAACGACTCGATTTCATCGTGGATGGAGGCCGTGACGGCCGACGCGACGACCCTTTCCGGACGCGGGTCGTCGACGGGGAAGGAAATGTTGGAGAAGACGGTTTCGGAGAAGAGGAAGGGGTCCTGGAAAACGGCCCGAATCCGCTCCCTTATCCAGGGCCACTCCTCTTCCCTCACCCTTCTCCCGTTTACGAGAATTTCCCCCTCATCGGGACGGAGGAATCCGAGAAGGATAGCCACGAGGGTCGTCTTCCCCGACCCCGTCTCCCCGGCCAGCCCCACCACCTCTCCCCGCCTCAGGGAAAACGACACTCCCCGAAGGACGGGACGGGAATTCTCCAGATACGAAAAGGAGAGGTTTCTGACCTCGAGAGTCTCGATTCTCCCGTGCGGCGACGCCCCTTCCCCTCTCTCCTCAATACCGGCAAGCGCCGTCACCTCCTCCATTCTGGAGAGGGAGGCCTTCGCCCTCTGGAAGAGGTTGAGGACCCAGCCGAGGGCGATGGAGGGGAAAGAGAGCATTCCGATGTAAGAAACGAAGGCGACGAAACCCCCAACGGTCAAATCTCCGCTCAGGACGTCCCTCCCCCCGATGAAAATGAGGAAGAGGGTCCCCACACCGGTCGCCAGGGTAAGGGTCCCGTGAAAGAGCGCAGACATCGACTGCGTGGAGACGACGGCGTCTCTCAGGTCACCGGAAATGCGGGAAAACCTCTCTTCCAGCGTCTCCTCCATGAGGTACGACCGGATGACCCGGATACCCGTCACTGACGAAGAGGCCACCTCTGACACCTTTCCGACGAGCTCTCTCACCCGCCGGTGCCCCCGGTAGAGCCTGCGGGCGAAAACTCGAGCGACGAAAACGACGGGAGGTATGGCGGAGAGGAGGATAAGCGTCAGCTTCGCGCTGATTTTCACCATGAAGAAGATGCCTATAAGGAATGTGAAACCCGCGGAAACAAGGGTGAGGAGCCCGGGCCCGATGAAGAGCCAGAAGGAGGAGACATCCGAGGTGCCGCGGGCGAGGAGGTCTCCCGACGAAAAATCCCTCACCTCATCTACCCGGGCACGGATAATTCCCCGAAAGAACTCTTCTCTCACCGCCCCTTCAATGTCGCGAGAGGCGAGGAGAAACCCGAGCCTCCCCCCGTAGCGGAAGAGGGCGTGGAGGAAGGCGAAGAGGAGGAGGAAGAAGACCGATTCCTTCGTCCGTCCCCAGTCCGTCCCGAGAGAGTCAACGGCGTTTTTCATGTACCAGGGAATGGAAAGCCCCGTTAGGCTCGAGAGGAAGAGAAGGAGGGAGGCGGCGGCGAAACGCCGCCCGTGCCTGCGGAAATACTCCCGTATGATGCCCTTTCCCCGGATGAGACCCTCCGCCTTTACAACTTAACCGGACTCGGAGTGAAGCAGAGGATGAAGACCGCGAGAGATATGAAACCGATAACTCTCCTCCCGGGCGTAAGCTCCACCGTCGGGTCCAGGGGGGGAGGATGTCCGGTGCCGAGAAAGAGGAGGAGGACCGCCCAGAGAATCCACCCCTCCCAGAGAAATCCCATCGGCAGGAGGAGAAAGGGAAGTACCCGGGATACGGGGGTGAATCGGGAACCGAAGAGGGCGTACGCGATGTGTCCCCCGTCGAGCTGTCCGACGGGGATGAGGTTGAGGGCAGTGACGAGGAGGCCTATCCACCCCGCGAAAGCAACGGGACCAAGGACGATGTCATACCCCTCGGGGACCGTCCCGTGGACGAGGCGCGCGATGAGGTCGAAGAGAAACGACGTCCCGAGGGAAATTCCCTGGAGGTTGGCCGCCGGCTTCACCTCCGACTGAAGGAGGCCGATGACGAGGACAGGAATTGCCACGGCAACTCCGGCAAGGGGACCGGCGGCACCGATGTCGAGAAGGGCGTTTCTGTCGGGAAGGGGCGACTTTATCTTGATGAAAGCACCGAAGGTCCCGATGATTGAAGGAGCGGGAATAAAGTAGGGAGGGGTCACGACCACGCCGTGCCGCCTGGCCGCCATGTAGTGCCCCATCTCGTGAACGAGGAGAATCGACATGAGAGGCAGGGAAAACATGAGACCGTGGAAGACCTTTTCCGGGTCTTTCAGAGGGTTTACCCCGGCAAGGAAAGCCCCGGCAACGGTCGTGGTGGCCAGGGTTATAAAAAAGAGAAGAATGTGTAGTTTTCTCTTTATCATGGCACGACTATTATATCAGTGACCCTCCTATTCCTTCCTGATTGATAAAAAAGCGGGCAGGCCAGAATGGATGTACAATAGTCGTGTCTGCACCGTCAGGAGAGAGAGATGCTCGTCCTCAGAAAACCGGAAAGGAAACCGGAGAAGACCCTCGTCCATATCTGCTGCGCGCCGGACGCCACCTATGGAATACCCGCAATCGGCGAGGTCTTCGGGGAAGTCGTCGGATTCTTCTATAACCCCAACATCCATCCCGAAGCGGAATACCTGAAAAGGCTGGAAGAAACACGGAAACTTTCCAGAATTTACGGGTTTCCCCTCGTCGAGGGAGCCTACGACGTCGCCAGGTGGATGGATGCGGTAAAGGGGCTGGAAGAGGAACCAGAGCGGGGAAAACGGTGCCGGGTCTGCATCGAGTTAAGGATGGAAAAAGCGATGGAGACGGCGAAGAAACTGGGAGCAGATGCCGTCACCACCGTCCTCACCGTCTCTCCGAAAAAGCTCCCCACAATGGTAAACGAAGCGGGGCGTCGGCTGGCGGAGGAGAAGGGGATCATTTTCATTGAACTGGACCTGAAGAAAAAGGACGGATTTAAAAAGAGCGTGGAACTCACGAAGAAACTCGGGATATACAGGCAGAATTACTGCGGGTGCGTTTACAGTTTCAGGGAGTAAGCCCGGCCCGGGGCCCCCGGGGAGTTCGGAATTCGGAATTCGGAGTTCGGAATGGGGAATTGAGGGGGCAGAATCCGGGTGCACTGACGAACTCATAACCGGTCGAACCAGTAAAAAATCCATCCTGTAATAATCCTTCCATCAGCTCGACAAACAGAAAACAGGCTACCCGCATTGATGGAGGTTTATCGTGCAGAGCATCCCTCTGAACGGGAACGCCCAGGCCCTCGCCATGCCTGAGAACATGAGAATCGCCAAGATGATTTCCATTCACAGAAAAAAGTGTGAGGAAATGGGGTGCGACTTCGACTACGCGGCATTCGCCTTCGGCCAGTCGCCCTTCCCTCCGCCTGCCCCCCTCGTCAAAGCTCTGAAGGCAAGCGCTCACGAGGCTCACTACCTTCCGGCGGAAGGGTTAGAAGACCTGAGAAAAATGGTGTGCAGTTTCAACAGGAGGCACTTCGGGACACACGTCACCCCGGAGAGAGTCATAGTGGGGCCGGGAACGAAGTCCCTGATATACCTCGTTTTCAGTCTCATTGACGCTGACGTGCTCATCCCATCACCTTCCTGGATTGGATATTTCCCTCAGGCGAAGTTGCTCGGCAAAAACGTGCACGTCCTGCATCTCGGGAGGGAAGACCACTATAAACTCACGCCGGAGAAACTCGAAAGATTCCTCCACACTCACCCGGCGAGGAGAAAACTCCTCGTTCTCAACAACCCCCACAACCCCACAGGAAATGTCTATTCAAGACGCGAGCTGGAGGAACTCGTTAGAATATGCAGGAAATACGGCCTTCTCGTCCTGAGCGATGAGATATACGCGCTCACAGCAAGAAATCCCTCGGCCTTTTGTTCCCTTGCAGAACTCTATCCCGAAGGCGCTTTCATCACGAACGGGCTTTCGAAAGACAGGTCGGCCGGGGGATACAGGCTCGGGACCCTTATTCTCCCCGATGGGGCAGAAAAGGAATTGACGGAGCTGTTCTGGAAGGTATCTGCGACGCTCTTCACGAGCACGGCAGCACCCATCCAGCACGCGGCAATGGTCGCTTACGATGATAACGAGGAAATCAACCGGTACATTGCCCTCACGAGGACCATTCACTCACTCATGGGACGATACCTGAGTGAAATGGTATCTGAAATCCCCGGGTTATACGTCACAAAACCGGAAGGGGGTTTTTACTTCTACGTGGACTTCAACGATATGAGAGAAGAACTCGTATTATCCGGCATATACGATTCGAACGCCCTGGGCAAAGCTCTCCTCTCTCATCCGTACCACGTAGCCACGGTCACAGGAGATGCATGCCTCCTCGAGCCGGAAAACTTCGGCGCCCGGTTTGCGTTTGTCGACTATGACGGTGAGAAATCCCTTTCCGACTTCCAGCTCTTCCCCCCGCAGACAGAGGAAGAAGAGAGAAGGTT
>RFHC01000232.1 GCA_003696505.1 Deltaproteobacteria bacterium | reverse complement strand
GTGCATGAGGGCGCACAATTTCACCGACTCAGTCGTCTGGCCCGGGCACGTGAAGCACCCTTCGGCGTAGTATCTCCGTAAAACTTCCTCCGTTTCCGGGTACACCTTCAGGATGTCGCCCAGGATGTGGTGCGCCTCGATCGGATCCCCTCTCCTGAGCTCCGTGGGTGATCTCTTTTCCTCTGTCTGCTTCTCTTTCAGGGTGACAGAGACGCCGATGAACTCGTTCAGGTCCCGGATGAGGGCTCCCACGTCGACGCCGTGTTTTTTACACGCCATGTTTATCGTGATGGGCAGTTCCCGGACCTGGGCCCTGTGGGCCTCGGAAGCGAGGGATTGAAAGCCGTGTCGCACGAAAACCTCGTGAATGCCGGGATACTTTTCCAGGACTTCTCCCACGCGCATGCCGGGGAGAATCGGTTTTTTCCTCTCCTTTTCCTGTTGTGAGGCAGGTTTCCTCTCCTCTTCCAGGAGGAGTGTGGCCACGAGGTTGAAAACGAAGAGGGCAATGGAGATTCCTTCGACGACGGCGAAGAGGGTGAAGAGGAGAGAGGGCCTCGACTCCGACGTTGCCACCATCCCCACGAGGCCGATGTTGGACGTGTAAAAGTGGACGGGAAGGAGCGAGGGGTATCTGAGGTTTTTCCCGTTGAAGCGGGGGAGGATGAAGTAGCCGACTCCGTATACCATCATGGCCATGAATCCGAGGAGATTGAGGTGGACGTGAGCAAAGTGAAACCACGCCGCCTCCACGCCTGCACCCATGAGAATTCCCAGAAGAGCAGCCCCCGCGAAATAGACGAGGGAAGCCACCACGAAGCCTTTCGTGTATCTGTCCATTTTGTCCTCCTTTTCGTATCCGTTTTTCTCAGTTCGTCCTCATGGTATCCTTTCCCAAAACGCGGCGCATTGACCCGCATCAAGTGGGGGGAAGTTTCCGTGAGTTACGAGGAGAAGCGGAAGAACATCATCAACTACTACCTGACAATCACGACGGGCGTCTTCCTCGGATTCCTCAACTCGAACATCATCTTCTTCGTTTCCATGTCGTACCTGGGCACCTGGTGGAGTTACGTGGGAGTCGTCACGGGAATTCTCGGCATCTACTACGGGCTCATCCGTCTCCGCATCGACTACCAGACACTCCGCCACTCCCTGGAGAACATCAAGCGCGGCGGGTGAGAGGGAGGAGAGAGAGGAGAAGGGCCGAGAGGAGTGCCAGCCCGGAGGAGACGAAGAAGGCGGATTCCGCCCCGAAGGTTTTCCAGAGAAAGCCGAAGAGAATGCTCGCAGGGAGTGCACCCACCCCTACGGTGAGGTGGAAGAGGCCGAAGGCCGTTCCCCTCTCCTCTTCAGCCACCAGCTCTGCGACGATTGCCTTCTCCACCCCTTCCGTGAGGGAGTAGTAGAGGGAGTAGACGAGGAAAGAGAAGATGAGCCCTCCTGTTCCTCTCGAGAGCCCGAAGAGAAGGTATGCTGCGGAGAATGAGAGCCATCCCGATACCACGACCTTCTTCCTCCCCCAGCGGTCGGCGAGGAGTCCCGCCGGGAGGGAGAGGAGACTCTTTACGACGTGGAATCCCCCCCAGAAGAGGGGCACGAAGGAAGCCTGGCGGGACATCTTCCCGATTTTGAGGAGGATAAAGGCGTCGCTTCCGTTTCCGATGGTGAAGAGGAGGAGGAGAGAGAGGTAGAGGAAGAAGGACCTGTTTTTCAGAGGGCTCAGGGAGAGTTTTCCCCTCTTCTGCATCTGTTTTCCTTCCCGGTCTCTGTTGGTTTCCCTTACGCCCAGGTGGATGGTGAGAAGGGATGCGGCTCCCGGGATGAAGGCGAGGAGGAAGACGCTTCTTATGGAGAGTGTCGTGCCCGAGAGGAGGGCCCAGGCGACGAATGGTCCCACGACAGCGCCCGCGTGGTCGAGAGCCCGGTGGAGAGAGTACGCCGTTCCGTACCGGTCCCGGGGAGTTACGTCGGCGATGAGCGCGTCCCGGGGCGACGTGCGGACTCCCTTTCCCACCCGGTCGGCAAAGCGGATGAGGAGGACGACGGGCCACGACCCTGCCAGGCCGATGAGGGGGCGGGAGAGAGCCGACAACCCGTAACCGGCGAAGACGAAGGGCTTCCTCTTCTCCCACCTGTCCGAGGCGTAACCGGAAAGCGCTTTGAGAAGGCTTGCCGTGGCCTCTGCCACTCCCTCGACGAGTCCGAGGGCAACAGGTGTGGCTCCCAGGACTTCCGTGAGAAACAGGGGGATGAGGGGATATATCATCTCGCTCGACGCGTCTGTGAAGAAGCTGACGAGTCCGAGAGCGATGACCGTGCCGGGCAGGGTGAGGAGCTCTTTGAGAGAGGGTTTCCCTTTACCGCCGTCCACCGGAGATGCCTCCGACGATGATGACCAGGTCCATCACGTTCGTCTCCGTCGGTCCGGTGACGAAGAGAGCTCCCATTTCCCTCATGAAAGAGTGGCTGTCGTTTCTTTCGAGAAAGTCGGCGGGGTCGAGTCCGCGGGACCGGGCTGATTTCGCCAGATATCCGTCGAAGAAGGCCCCGGCGGCGTCGGTCTCTCCGTCCCTTCCGTCTGTCCCGGCGCAGAGACCTGCCACGTTTTCTTCCCCTTCCAGGAGGATAGAGAGGGAAAGGGCCAGTTCCTGATTTCTCCCTCCCACGCCTTTTCCCCTCACCGTTACCGTCGTTTCTCCGCCTCCGACGAGGGCGAACGGTTTTTCTCCCCCGGCCCTGAGGCGAATGCGGACGCGTTCAGCCAGGTCGCAGGCAACTTCCCTGGCTTCTCCCGTGATGAATCCCGGTATCCGGAGAGTTTCGAGGCCTTTCCCTTTCAGGAAATTTAAGGCCGCCTCGACAGCAACGCCGTTGTCGGCAACAACGACGTGTGGGGGGTAGAATGCCTCTCTCCTCACGGGGGAAAAGGAGCGGAGAATTTCGCGGGTTGCGGGAGAAAGGAGGGTGAGGAGAGAGTATTTCTCCGCCACTTTCAGGGGCGGTGGGTCGGAGGAAGGAGGGTGGAGAGGCCCTGACCCGACGACGGAGAGGTCGTCTCCCGGGACGTCAGAGATAAGACAGACGGCTGCGCGGCGTGTCCTCAGAAAACGTGCCAGTCCCCCTCCCTTTATCCGGGAGAGGGCCTTCCTGACCGCGTTGAGTTCGGAGATGGAGGCCCCCCTTTTCATCAGTTCCTTCTGAACCAGGACCTTTTCTTCCAGCGGGATTCCCTCAACGGGAGCCACCACCATGGCGGAGGACCCTCCTGACAGGAGGTAGAGGAGAGAGTCCCCTTCCCTCAGGGAGGAGACGAGTCGCATCGCCTCCTCCCCGGCACGAACGGACTTCTCCGTGGGGAGAGGGTGAGACCCGGGGAGGAATCGAGCCCCGGGAAAGTGTTCGGCGGGACCTCCGGGGGCCACCACCAGCCCTTCGTCGGGAGGTCCGACGAGAGAGAGGGCAGCGCTGTAAAGGGCGGGAGCCGCTTTCCCCGTGGAGATGATGGTGAACTTCCCTCCGGGAGCAGGCGTCAGGTCCAGAAGGTCCCCCTTCCCGGAGGAGAGGAAAATCTTCCCTCCCTTCCGGAAAAGATGCCTTTTCAGTGCCTCCCGGGGTGAGACGGCCTCGATGGCTTTTCTGAAGGCCTCCTCGAGGAGGCTCCGTGCGTCCTCCCTCACGGTCACACCATTTTCTCCGGGTCGAGGACCGAGTCGAGCTCTTCATCCGGGAGAATGCCCCGCTCCCTTATCACTTCCCTCAGGCTCTTCCCCGTCCGGTAAGCTTCGTGGGCCACTTCCGCTGCCCTGTCGTATCCGATCTTCTCCGCAAGGGGGGTGACCAGGGCGAGGCTTCTCTCTACCAGTTCCCGGCACCTTTTTTCGTCAGCCTCGATTCCCCTGACGCACCTCTCTGCGAAGAGGGAAGATGCGCGGGAGAGGAGATTGAGGGACTCGACGATCACCTTCCCCATGAGGGGCATCATCACGTTCAGTTCAAGGTGCCCCGAAGCGTTGGCCAGGGTAACGGTCGTGTCGTTGCCGATGACGCGGGCACACACCTGAAGGACCGATTCCGGGATGACGGGGTTTACCTTCCCCGGCATGATGGAAGAGCCGGGCTGGAGAGCGGGGATTCGTATCTCTGCGATGCCGCACCTCGGCCCGCTCGCGAGATAGCGAATGTCTGATGCTATTTTCCAGAGGGAGGATGCGTAGGCGGAGAGGGCCTTCGACAGAGAGGTGAGGGAGTCTTTCGACGAGATTTCCTCGAACCTGTTTCTGGCGGGGCGGAAGGGGATTTTCAGTTCCTCCGAGATTGCCTCGATGCAGAGTTCGCCGAACC
>RFHC01000231.1 GCA_003696505.1 Deltaproteobacteria bacterium | reverse complement strand
CTTATCTTCTCCGCCACCGTCTCCGGCGACCCGACGAGACCCGTGTCGAGGGTCCGGTCCAGAATCGCCCTCTGACCACCCGCCAGAGAGCGGACCACCACCACCGAGGCAGCGAGCCTCTGAGCATCAGAGCATCCGATTAAATGCGGATTTCGGATTGGGGAATGCGGAATCTTTCAAACGGGAATTGCCGGAGCAACGAGCAAACGATCCGCCGAGCCACCGAACATCCGAACCGCCGAAAACCCTTCGGTTCGTTGAAGGTTCCCGGCGGGGGGATACGTTTAAAATACGGGTATGGGGAAAGGTCCGGCAGGTGAGAGAGGGGAGCACCGGGTTGTCTACACCATCGGGACGGGCCAGAGAACTCTGGACGAGTTCCTCTCTCTCCTCGTCCTTCACGGAATCGAAACCCTCATCGATGTGAGAAGGTACCCCTGGAGCAGGTTCGAACACTTCAGGAAGTCCCTCCTCGCGAGCGAACTGGAAAAGAAGAACATCCACTATCTCTATCTCGGGGAGACGCTGGGAGGGTTTCGGGAGAAAGGGTACGAGGAGCATATGGTTTCGGAAGATTTTTCCCGGGGACTGGAGGAACTGGAGAAGGCATCACGCGTATCAAGGGCCGCTTTTTTCTGCGCTGAGACGCTCCCCTGGCGGTGCCACAGGCGGCACATCGCTCGATGCCTCATCCGGAGAGGATGGAAGGTCGTTCACATCCTTGATGAGGGGAGGACGTGGGAAGAAAAGTGAACAGGAAATTCAGAAACGAACGGATTCACGAACTAACGAACGAACTGACGAACCTATGCCCCCACGAAGCGACGAACACTCGAGAATCCCTCTCCCCCGGTGAAGCACCTAAACTATAAGACAGAATACCCTTTCCCCCACATCCCTGTGGGAAAAGACGGAGGTAATCGTGAAAAGGTTCATTCCCCTGATCATAGTTTTCGGGGCTATCCTCTTCCTTCTCTTCGCATCCCTCTCTTCAGGGAGGGTGGTGAGAAAAGAGGGGAAAACCTTCATCGTCGACGGGAGAGGGGAAGCGTGGGACGTGACGAAGGCGGCCTCCATCGGGTTCCAGCCGGAAAAGTTCCAGTACGGGATTGGGCGAAACGCCTTCACCCCTCTCGACGATTCCCACCTCTCAGCGAACGGAGACGCCCTCTCTCCCTGGGAGAGAATCATCGGGGTCGACGTAGGAGGAGAATCTGCCGCATTCTCCGTCTCCACTCTCTCAGGGCACGAGATTTCGAACAACATCCTCGGAGGAAAAGCTATTGCTGTCGGCTATTGACCCCTCGCCGACCTGGCGGCTGTGTACAGCCGCGAGATAGACGGAATGACCCTCACCCTGGCGCCATCGGGCTGGACCTACGAGAACACCTTCGTCCTCTACGACAGGGAGACGAATTCCCTCTGGTACCCCGTGAAAGACGGGCTCCTCGGAATAGGGGGAAAGTTCTTCGGAAAGAAACTGCCACTCATCGACTCCCGGGACACGCGATTCGGCATCTGGAAATCCTCCCACCCGGACACGAAGGTTCTCCGATGAGGAAGACAGGGATTCGGGAAGTCAAAAAGGGATCAGAATCGGAAGAGAAGGAGAAGGGCGTCCCCCTTCAAAGCCCCTTCTTCCGCCTCGCCGTCACCGTCTCTCCCCCTATTCCCCAGTTGTCCGTCTCCACCTCCTCGATGACGACGACGGTGGTGGCGGGATTCTTTCCAAGGACGCGGACGAGAAGGTCTGTCACTCCCCGGATGAGCTCCGCCTTCTTTTCAGGTGTTGCACCTTCCTTCGTTATCTTGATGTTGACGTAGGGCACTTTTTCCCCTCCTTTCTCCCTGTCCGGGGTTCACCATCTCTTTCTCAGCACAGATACCTTTTGGGGGTGGCTAACCCCCCCATTAACCTTTAACCAGGAATCGTGTCAAACCTGCCCCCCGCACGGGAGCATTGACAGTCTTCCTCTCCTGTTAAGATATGTACAGATTGAGATGGATTCACGAGGAGAGGGGGAAAACTTATTGAAAGAATCTCCGCGTACCGAAAAAACTATCTTACCGGGTAACCTTCGGAGAAAAACGGCATCCTAACATTTAAGAAAACGTGGAGGAAGGAAAATTACTTCCCTTTTTTCCGGGGTTGATTCCAGGAAAAAACTTTTTCTTGTTCTCCTTTTCTCCCTCTCTCTCTACCTCCTCTTCTTCAAACTCGGGTCATACCCCCTCATTGAACCGTCTGATTCCCGATATGCAGAAATTTCCAGGGAGATGTACATAACCGGGGACTATCTCATTCCCCGCCTCCAGGGAATCGTCCACATTCACAAACCCCCGCTCATCTACTGGGTGACAGCACTTGGTTACAGATTATTCGGGATCAACGAATGGGGAGCCAGAGTCTTTCAAGGAGTCTTCGCCCTCGCCGTCCTGGGGTTAATCTTCCTCTTCGGACGCAAATTTCTGGGTTTCTGGTCGGGCCTCTTCGCCTCCCTCGTCCTCCTCCTCACTCCCGGTTTCCTCGGTGCTGAGAGAAACCTGACCACGGACATGCTCCTCCTCTTCTGCGTCACCGGAGCCCTCACCTGTTTCTTTGCGTATCTGAAAGAGAGAAAGAAATCGTATCTCCTGTTCCTCTATTTTTTCATTGCCCTTTCCCTCATTACTAAAGGCCCAATGGGAGTGGTCGTCATCGTTCCCGTCATCGTCACCAACCTGGCTTTCGAGAGGAGACTCAATCTATTGAAAAATCTCCTTTCTCCCGGAGGGATCGCTCTCGCCGCCATTATCTCCCTCCCCTGGTACCTGCTCATGGCAATCAAAGTGCCCGGGTTTATTGATTACATTGTCAAAGTTCAGGTGCTCGGAAGGATTACCGGAAACGGCATCGGGCACCCTCACCCGTGGTATTACTTCCTCGGCGTCTTCCCCCTGCTCACTCTTCCCTGGCTTCCCTTTGCCATAGCCAGAGGCGTGAGGATAATGCGAAAGGGCAAAATTCACTCAGAGTGGGGCGTGACGCTCTTTCTCCTCATCTGGGCTTTTCTCCCCCCCCTCATCTTCTCCCTCCCTGCCACGAAACTTCCCCTCTACGTCCTCCCCTCTCTCCCTCCCGTTGCCATGCTCGCGGGAAAGGAAATCGACGAGATGCTCACGGAGAGCAAGGCAACCCGTCTCGCCCTCGCTCCTCACCTCTATTTCCTCCTTTCCGGACTCTCGCTTCTCACCCTCCCCCTGCTCTCAAAAGGTCACAAGAGTGCCATCGTAAAGTCGATTCCCCAGAGTTTCACCCTTCCCCTCGCGGCCTTTCTCCTCGTGGGCGGAATGATAGGAATGATGAGATGGAGAAACGCCAGGCACACCCTCACGACTGCCTTCCTCACCTTCTCCCTCTTCCTCGGCTTCCTCGTGGGGTCCCTCGACAAACTCCCCCTTCCCACGGTAAAAGAGGTGGCCTTCAGGATAAAAACCGCAGCACCGGACTTCTGCCCCCCCATCGTCGAAGAGGGTACGGTCATTTCCGGACTTTCCTTCTACACAGGGTGTCCTGTCTACGAAGAGAAGGTTTCTCGTGACCTCCGATTTGAAGAGGGCCTGACGCCCTACGTGGTCGACCTGAAGGTCCTCCAGACAATCATCGATAAAGGTGAGCAGGTGGTTCTCGTAAAAAAAGGGGACCTCCCGACCGGGGAATTTCCGGAAGAAGAAATCTCTCCCCTCGGGTCAAACCTCTTCTTTGCTTCTTTTGACCTGCACCGGAAAAATTATCGGACCTTCCCTGAGGGGGGAAAAGGGGAAGGAACGTTCCGGAGCAACCCTTCCCTCAGGTAAGAGAAGTCTCTGCTGATAAGTCTCTTCCAGCGACGTCTTCTTCCCTACCTCACCGTCACCGCATCGCCGTAGACGATGAGGTATGACGTTCCCCATTTCAATTTGGGCTCGTCAAACGGACCGGTGGCAATACG
>RFHC01000230.1 GCA_003696505.1 Deltaproteobacteria bacterium | reverse complement strand
TCCTCCGTCTGCTCTTTCACCCTGGCTTCGAGTTTCTCGTTCCACGACTTCAGTTCCCGATTCTGCTGATTGATAATCTGAATGAGCCGGCGGTTTTCGACGATGAGGCGGTAGCGGGAAGCGGCATCACGGATAATCTGGAGGAGTTCCTCGTCTTTCCACGGCTTCGAGACGTACCTGTAAGCTCCCCCCCGGTTTATGGCGTCGACGGCGGCGTGGACGTCGGCGTATCCCGTCAGCACGATTCGGACGGAGTGGGGAGCGATTTTTTTCGCCTTCTCCAGAAAGTCAACTCCCGAAAGCCCCGGCATTCTCTGGTCGGAGACGATGACCCCAATGTCCGGTTCGCTCTCGAGGATTTTCAGCCCCTCTTCACCCGAGGAGGCGGTGAAGACCTCCATATCCTCCTCGTCTATGAGGAGTCGCCTCAGCGCCTTCAGGATGTTCTCCTCGTCGTCGACGAAGAGGACTTTGATGGGAATCTCGCCGAGGATGTTCTCTTTTTCCCGGGCCGGGGCGTCAGACACAGGAGGCGCTCCTTTCTCTCTCCTCGAAGCGGGAGAGAAAGATTTCCACCATGACCGGGTCCAGAATCGTCCCTGAGAGCCTCTTCAGGAATTCACACCCTTCTTCCAGGGACATCCCCTTCTGGTAGGGCCTCTCCGTCGTGATGGCGTCGAAGACGTCGGCGATTGCCACGATTCGGGCTTCCTCCGGTATCTCTTCTCCCTTGAGGCCCGATGGATATCCCGTCCCGTCGTAGTGCTCGTGGTGGTAGAGAATGATGTTCACCGTCGCTTCGGGGAGGGATGCCTGGCGTGCCACTTCCGCACCCCAGAGAGGGTGTTTCTTGACAACCTCCATCTCCTGCTCCGTGAGCCTCCTCTCGGCATTGAGAATCTGCTCGGGGATACCGATTTTTCCGCAGTCGTGGAGCCAGGCGCCGTATGTGAGGGCCTTTTTCCTGTCCGCCCCGTACTGGAGGACGTCGGCAATGAGGAGGGAGTAGGCAGCCACCCGCTCGCAGTGGCCCCTCGTGTAGGGGTCCTTCAGTTCTATCGTCTGCGCCAGGGAGAGGAGTTTCGCCTCGTCACCTGCCCGGGAAGCCCTGACGATTTCGTATCGGTGGATTCCCTCCGTCACGGCCGCGAGGAGTTCGTCGTCGTCCCAGGGCTTCACGAGGAAGCGGAAGACTTCGCCCCTGTTGATTGCTTCGAGGGCAACTTCCAGGTCGGCGTGGCCCGTGAGGAGAATCCGCGTCGTTTCGGGCTGAATCTCGCGTGCCCTCGAGAGGAGGTCAACTCCCTTCATTCCCGGCATGAGGTGGTCAGAGATGATGAGGGAGAATTCTCTCTGCGAGACGAGTCCGATAGCCTCCTCTCCCGTTTCCGCTGTCACCACATCCACGTTGAGTGTCCGCAGGAGGCGGGAGAGAGACCTGAGGACGTTCCTCTCGTCATCCACGACGAGGACGGCGGGTTTCTCAGACACCTTCTACCTCCCTGATGATGACGAGGACCTTCCCCTCCTGTCCCTCGGGGAAGGTCATCTTCTTCCCCCTGATTTCGCACGCTTTCCCTTCAGAAGTGTAGCGGTGGATTTTCTCTTCCTCGTCGAGGCGGGCGACGAAGTCGAGGAGTTCCTCCGGAAATGCGTCTTCTATCCTGTCTCCGAGCCCTCCCCTTCCCAGGGAAGAGAAGAACCTCACGGCCTCGCTGTTCGCCGCGACGATGAAGCCTTCCGTGTCGATTCCGACGACGCCCACGGGAAGCGTGTCGAGTATCTTCTGCCCCCGCTCGAGGATGAGATTGCGGAACCTCAGTTCTTCCGTCCGCTCCTCGACGAGCCTCTCCAGGTTTTCGTTGAGGAGGGTGAGTTCCCTGTTTTTCTCCTTCAACTCCTCCGTGAGGCGGGTGTTCTCCTTCTGGAGGAAGTACTTCTCTAGCGCGTTGGAGACGGTGACGCGGAGCTCGTCGTCGTTCCAGGGCTTGGGGACGAACTTGTATATCTGCCCTTCGTTTATCGCTGCCACCACGGAGGCCGTGTCGGCGTAACCGGAGAGGACGATTCTCACCGTGTCGGGCCACCTCTCGCACACTTCCCGGAGGAAGTCCACGCCGTTCATCCCCGGCATCCGGTAGTCGGAGATGACCACCTGCACGGGCATCTCCTCTTCCAGCACCTGAAGTCCCTCCTCGCCGGAGGACGCGGTGAGTATCTCGTAGTCGTCGTCCATGAAGACCCGGCGGAGGGCTTTCAGGACGTTTTTCTCGTCGTCGACGCAGAGGACTTTGACCGGCTCGGGGTAGTTCATCGTCCCTCCACGACGGGAATGCGGATGGTGAACGTCGTTCCCTCACCAACCTGGCTCTCCACCTGGATGTCGCCGCCGTGCTTTTTCACGATGTCGTAGGAGATGGAAAGGCCCAGTCCGGTTCCCTTCCCCACCTCCTTCGTCGTGAAGAAAGGTTCGAATATGCGGTTCAGGTTCTCCGGTGGAATGCCGCAGCCCGTGTCGGAAATCCGGACGAAGATGTTTCCGTCTTCGTGCCAGGTTTTCACTCGAATTTCTCCCTCCTTCTCTATCGCCTGGGCGGCGTTGACGAGGAGGTTCATGAATACCTGGTTGAGCTGCTGGGGGTAGCACTTCGTCTGTGGGAGGTCGCCGAAATCCCGGATGAGTTTCGCCTTGTATTTGATTTCGTTCCACACGATGTTTATCGTGCTCTCCAGGCACTCGTTGATGTCGGCGTGTTTCTGCTCCGCCTCGTCGACGCGGGAGAAACTCTTCAGGTCCTGGACGATTTTTCTCACCCGGGCCGCTCCCTCGAGGGATTCGTCCACCAGGTCGGTCAGGTCCTCCAGGATGAGGTCGACCTTCATTTTCCTGGCCAGGGACTTCACCTCCCCTTTCAGTTCGTCGTTCCCCTTCTCCTCCACGAGGGAGGTGAGTTCCTCCAGGAAGGTCGCAACTTTTTCTGCGTACTTCTTCATCGTCCCCAGGTTGGAGGAGATGAAACCCATGGGGTTGTTGATTTCGTGGGCCACACCGGCGGCAAGCTGACCGATGGAGGCCATCTTGTCCTGCTGGAGAATCTGGGCCTGCGTCCTCTTCAGGTCCTCGTAGGCCTTTTCCAGCTCCTGGTGGGCCTTCTTCAGGTCCGTCGTGTCGTGAAGAGTTACCACCTTTCCCGTCACGGTATCGTCTTTCTCATCCCTGTAAGCGTAGACGCGGAGGACGAACCACTTTCCCGTCTCTTCGTGGAAGAGTTCTTTCCCGTCGCCGTAGGTTGTTCCCGTCTGGGGGATGTGGGTTTTCAGGAGGGCGTCCAGGTTTTTCCCCAGGATCTCCCGGTAGTCGCGTCCGAGGTAGGAGAGGGCGGCCCGGTTGCACCGGACGATGCGTCCGTCCTGGTCGAGGAGGAAAATCAGGTCCTCGACGCAGTCCATCGTCCTCTCCCACTCCTTCTTCGCCTTCTCCACGAGGGAGAAGAGTCTCTGCAGTTGTGCGTGCTTCTCCTGGAGCTCCTCCTTGGCCTTCTTCAGCGCGTCCCTTTCCTCCCTCAGAGCGTTTTCCAGCCTTTTCCGCTCGGAAACGTCCCGGATGATGGCGGTGAGGTAGGTCTTCCCCTTTTCTCCCCAGGGGGCGATGGAGATTTCTATGGGAAATCTCTCTCCCGACTTGCGGAGTCCTTCAACGTCCACGACCTTTCCCACGACGGGGGAATCTCCCCCCTCCTGCAGCTGGGTGATGATTTTCTTGTGGAAGTCCCGGGCTCCCTCGGGGACGAGGAGGGTGAAGTCCTTCCCCAGAATCTCTTCCCGGGGATAGCCGAAGATTTTCTCCGCCCCGAAGTTCCAGAAGTACACTTTCCCCTCCGGGTCCACGGTGATGATGGCATCGTGGGCGCTCTCCGCCACTTTCCGGAATCTCTCCTCGCTCACCCGGAGCGCTTCTTCCTTCTCCACCAGGTCGGTCACGTCGAAGAGGACACCGTCGACGAAGAGGAGTCTCCCGTCGGGGGCGTAGGAGAAGAGCCTGCGGTCTTCCACCCACCGCGCTTCCCCGTCCTTCCTGACGATGCGGTAGCGCGTCGTCAGTGACGGAGTCTGAATTTTCACGGCGTCTCTAAACCTCTCCCTGAGCCAGGCGAGGTCGTCAGGGTGGACGATTTCCCTCCAGGTCAGCTTCCCGGAGGTGAACTCGGCGGGGGCGTATCCCGTGAGGTCCCTCACGGCCCTTCCGGCCACCGATATGGACCAGTCGGGGAATCCCCTGTAGACGAAGACGGGAAGGTTGTCTATCACAGACCTGAGAGTATCGCCGTCTATGATTGTGACCATTGCGGTGGTGCCTCCCTTATCACTGGTGATTTTCAACGCTGCCTCCCCGGAGATGAGGTCTTTCCCTTTCTCATATCGGACATTCGGTGCAAAAAATTGAGGCATTACGGCTTCATCTTCCGCGGAAAGGGAATGAAGTGATTGTTCTCTTAAAGGGCCTGGAATAAAATGAGAAATCCAAGTTGAGCGCCGTGAGAATACAGAGAAGGAGGGAGAAGATGCTCCGCTTCAGGATTTTGAAGGACGAGAAGGGGAACGACGTCTACGAGATCGACTCCGACGGATACGAAGTTCTCCACAACCCGATTCTCAACAAGGGGGCGGCGTTTACCTACGAGGAGAGGAGGCTTTTCAGGATAGACGGCTTCCTTCCCCCTGCGGTCTCATCACTCCAGCAGCAGGTGGAGAGGAGCTACGAAAACTTCTCGTGCAAGCCCTCTGACATCGAGAAACACATCTTCCTCAGGTCCCTCCAGGACCGGAACGAAACTCTCTACTACGCCCTCCTCCTGGAGCACCTGGAGGAGATGATTCCCATCGTCTACACGCCCACGGTGGGTCAGGCCTGCGAACAGTACAGCCACATCTTCCGCTTTACCCGGGGGATTTTCCTCTCGCCGATGAACATCGACCGCGTGGACGAGATATTCTCCTCCCTCCCCTATAAGAACGTTGAGATGATCGTCGTCACCGACTCGGAGGCGATACTCGGTATCGGCGACCAGGGAATCGGGGGGATGGGAATTCCCATCGGGAAACTTTCCCTATACACGGCGGGAGCGGGAATTCACCCGGCAAACTGCCTGCCCGTGACTCTGGACGTGGGGACGAACAACGAGAAACTCCTGAACGACCCTCTCTACCTCGGCATCCGGCAGAGGAGGCTCAGAGGGGAGTCGTATTTCAACTTCGTCGATGAATTCGTGCAGGCCGTGAAGAGGCACTTCCCCGGTGCCGTCCTCCAGTGGGAGGACTTCAGCAAGGGGAATGCTTTCGCCCTCCTGGACAAGTACCGGGAGGTCCTTCCCTCCTT
>RFHC01000229.1 GCA_003696505.1 Deltaproteobacteria bacterium | reverse complement strand
TGCGGAAGGCGGAGTTTTCTGAGATTTCGGATTTCGGATAGCGGAATGCGGAATCTGGCAACGGACAAACGAGGCTCCGAGGCTCGGAGCATCGGAACAACTGAATGAATGCGGAATGCGGAGGGCGGATTGCGGAATCTGTCAACGGAGAATTGCCAAACCAGCGGATCAATGAGCCTCCGAGCATCAGATGAACCGAGCATCCGGAAGAATGCGGAGGGCGGAATGCGGAATCCGAATCGGTAGTCCAGGTTACTAACTCCGAAGTCCGCCCCCCGCACCTTCACGAACCTAACAGCATTACCTCCTGATATTCATGAGCTCCGTCAGAAGGTCGTCGGTGGCAGTCACCACGCGGGCATTGGCCTGAAATCCCCTCTGGGCCGCAATCATCTTGACGAACTCGTCGGCCAGGTCAACGTTGCTCATCTCGAGGGAGTTCGAGATGAGGGAACCCCGCCCGGAAGTGCCGGGCGTCCCGATGATGGGCTGACCCGAGGCTGCCGATTCGCTGTAGAGGTTTCTCCCCACCTTGGCGAGAGCTGTGGGAGCGATGAAGCGCGCAAGCGCCACCTGGGCAATGTCCCGGGTCTGACCGTTGGTGAAGACGCCGGTGATGATTCCGTCGTTGCCCACGACGAGGCTGTAGAGGGACCCGGCCGTGTACCCGTCCTGGTTCTGGAAGAGGACCGAGGAGGGCGCGCCGAACTGGGTCGTCCCGTCAACGCCTGACCCGCCTTCGGTTATGCTCTGACCGAAGTCAAAGGCGATGGCCTGGTTGGGAGCCGCCCCGCCGGAGAAGTTGAACCCGCCGAGGGGATAGGTGACGGGACTTTCCTGGACGAGGGCACCCGTGTTGTCGAAATCGAGCGTCCCCTGTGCCTGAACTTCGGCAACGCCGCTTACCGTGTCGGTCCCCGGCACGACGGCGTACCACTCCCAGGTGTTCCCCGTGGGGGCTTCCACGGCCTTCCTGAAATACACCGTCACGAGGTGGCTGTTCCCGAGGGAGTCGTAAACGGTGAGCGAGGTGGAGAAGTTGGACGTGTTGTCCGGGTTGTTCACGTCAAACGCCGGGAGGATGACCTCCCGGGAGTCGAGGTTTGCCGAGATATCCACCCTGGTCGTGGCGTTGGGCGGGGAGTTGATGGAGGCCACGTTGATGGTGCCGAGCTGTCCGCTCTGGGAAATGAGGTATCCCTGAAGCTGAAGTCCCTCAGGGTTGACGATGTTTCCGTCCTTGTCGACGTGGAACTGACCCGCCCGGGAATAGAATATGGCCCCATTGGGGTCCCTCAGGATGAAGAAGCCGTCACCCTCAATTGCCATGTCCAGGGGATTGGAGGTGGTCTCGAAGGAGCCCTGCGTGAAGAGCGCCTCCACCGCCTGGACGTTGACGCCCCGTCCGATTTGCATCGACGAGGAACCGCCCAGAGTCTGGCTGAGAACTTCTCCGAATATGGTCCTGCTCGATTTGTAACCCACCGTGTTGGAGTTGGCGATGTTGTTGCCGATGACGGAAAGGGCGATTCCGTTGGCGTTTATTCCGCTGATACCGGTGAAAAGCGACGTCATGAGACTCATTGCTCTTGACCTCCTTTCCGAATCGTTTCTATGCCTGCACCGACCCGCCCTGAATGACGCGGACGTCACTCAGGGGGATGGCATCTCCGTTGACGTCGAGGAAGATGCCCTGGTCTGACATTGCCACTCCCGTCACAACTCCCTCCTCCCCCGCAGAGGTGGTCACCACCCTGCCGATGAGGCCCGCTGCTATCGCAGAGTTCAGATACTTCTGCGTGGCCATCATTTCGCTCACCATGTCCCCCATGTTCGTAATCTGCTCCAGCGTCGTGAAGGTGGCGAGCTGGGAGAGGAATTCCGTGTCCTTCAGGGGATTCAGGGGGTCCTGGTTTTTCAGCTGGGCGATGAGGAGCGTGAGAAATTCGTCCTTGCTCACGGTGCTCCTCTCCCCCTTTTTCTCCACCTGTTCCGATACCTGCTTCAGCTGTTCCAGAGAGGGGAGGGATGAAAGGTCCTGAATCGTGTTCATGGCTCTACTCCTTTCTTTTATCCGCGGGTGAACTCGTTGAACGGGTTTTTCTCTCTCTGTCTCGTTCCGTGACCGAAGCCCTGCCTGTGATGCTGCTGCGCTCCGTAATCTTCCCTATGAGAGAGGTGAAACTCCCCCGGCTTCATTCCCAGGTCCTCGATGGCCTTCCGGATGTGGGGAAGCGCCGCCGCAAAGAGGTCGCGGGCAGCCGCCGAATCGACCCTCACGTGGGTCTTCAGCACCCCGCCTTTCACCTGCAGGTCGATGGTCATCCTTCCCAGGTCAGGAGGCTCCAGCTCGAGGACGAGCGTCCGGGGTGGGAGATTTACCGCCTTCCCCTCACCCGGGAGGGAGGCCGTCTTCGCCGGGGCAGACGCCTGGAGGGTCTCCCGGAATGCGGAAACCCCTCTCTCCACCCTGCCCGGAGCGTGAGCGAAGAGCTCTCCCCCCTTCCCGGCCGCTCCGTCACGGGCAAGGTCAGCCTTCCCGCCCGAGGACTCCCGGACCGTCACGGTCTTTATCTGCGCCTCCGGAGCCTCACCCTCACGGGACGGTGAGGGGGCCTTCGTCTGCGTCATATCCTTCCCCTCGGGGCTCTCACCGGCTCCTCCCTTTTCAGCCACCTGGAAAGGCATGTCGGGCTTCCCGGTCCCCTCGTTTACCTGCTGAAGGGGGTCCGGAGACTCCTTTTTCAGGAGGGCGGTGGCCTCGTCGAGGGTACGGGAAAGGGTATCGGTCAGTTCCTTCAGGAATGGTCCTTCCTCAGTCCCTTTTTCCCCCGGTTCCGAAGCACGGGAAAGGTAGGTCCGGAGAATCGCTTCCAGCTGGCGGAGGAACTTCAGCGGGGGCGTCGAAGCGGGAGCTGAATCCTCTCCCCCTGTCGCCTGCCCCGTCGAAACGGTGAGTGTCCCACCGACGTCACTCCCGGAAGCGCTCTCCTTCACGGCGAGAAGGGAGGCCAGGAGAGTTTCCACGAGCAAAAGGGCGCCGTCGGTGTCCTTCACTCCCTCACTCTCACCGATTTTCACGTCTTCCCCTTCCACCTTCTCCTCCAGCGCCCTGAGAGTCTCTCTCACTTTCTCCAGGAGGGAGGAGAAGGATTCTGTCTTCCCCGCTTCAGACGGACCGGAGGGCTTCCCCGCACCGGCGGTATCTCCGCTTTGAACCGGTGAAAGGGAGTCCTTGGGGGAAACGTTCACGAGAGGTATGAGCTGTGCCATCGTCTCTCCTCCTTCATCGTCACGTTCACCTTAATCAATGGACGTGCCAGGAGAGACAGGCACG
>RFHC01000228.1 GCA_003696505.1 Deltaproteobacteria bacterium | reverse complement strand
GATATATAAGACGTATTCAGGAAGAGGGGGGCTCGAGCCTTACGATAAAGCCCTCGTCGCCCTGACGGAGGGAGAGAGGAGAGACATTGGAGAGGTCCTCGGTGAGACCAGTGGGGGAAAAAAGTAAGAGGTTGTTCGCTCTCCTTTCCCTTCCCATCCTCTTTCTCTTCCTCTTCACTCTCCAGAGGGGAATGGACCGCGGGGCTGTGAGGGGAAAAAGCGAGTTCCTCTTCCTCCCCCGCGCAGACCTGGTCAAGAGGTTCTCCTTCGGTTTCGACAACTTCCTGGCAGACATCTACTGGCTCAGGGTCATCCAGTATGCTGCGGAAAAGAGGTATACGAGGAACGGCCTCGAGTGGATGTACCGCTCCGTCGACCTGATAACTGAGCTCGACCCCCGTTTCGAGACGGCGTATCAATTTGGGGGCATTGTCCTCGCCTTCGACCCGGACTTCGTGGACGAGAGCATAGAAATTCTCGAAAAGGGCATGAGGAATATTCCCGACAGGTGGGTTTTCCCCTTCTACATCGGATTCAACTACTTTTTCTACCTCCGCCAGTTTGACAGGGCAGCCGAGTACCTGATGAAGGCGAGCGAACTTCCGGGAGCTCCCGCGTACCTTCCCCTCCTGGCAACGAGGCTTCTGGCAGAGGCGAGAAAACCGGAGACTGCCCTCGTTTTCCTGAAGGGGATGCTCGAGAAGACTCAGGACCCGACGCTGAGGGAAAAAATAAAGGACCGCATCAGGAGAGTCCAGGTGGAGAGGGACCTCCTCTTCCTCGAGGAGGGTGTGAAGGCTTTTCGGGAAAGGTTTGGACGCTATCCCCGGAACCTTCGTGAGCTCGTGGAAAAAAGGGTAATCCGGAGGATTCCCCCGGAACCCTTCAACGGGTATTACTATTTTGACGAAAAGACGAAAGAGGTGAAGAGTTCCACCGTTAAGGAGAGGCTTAAACTCTACCGTCCCAGGGGGAAGTAGCGATGGGGAAGGCTCCCGTCATCGAGGTCAGAGACCTGAAGAAAATCTACCGTCAGGGGTTCTTCCTCAAGCCCGTGGAAGTCCTGAAGGGGATTTCCTTCACCGTATACGAGAACGAGATATATGGTTTTCTCGGGCCAAACGGTGCGGGAAAGACGACGACGATAAAAATTTTGAACACGATTGTCTTCCCCGACGGGGGGGAGGCGAAAATTTTCGGGCGCCCTCTCGGGGACCCGGAGAGCAAGAAGAAGACAGGGTTCCTCCCGGAGCACCCCTATTTCTACGAATACCTCACGGCATCGGAGTTCCTCCGTTTTTGCGGAAACCTCTTCGGCATGAAGGGGGAAGCGCTGGAGGAGAGAATCGGGTCGCTCCTCTCGCTGGTCGGTCTCGAGGGGAAGGAAGACCTGCAGCTCAGGAAGTTCTCGAAGGGGATGCTCCAGAGGATAGGCATTGCCCAGGCACTCATCAACGATCCCTCTCTCGTGATACTGGACGAGCCGATGTCGGGCCTCGACCCGATAGGGAGGATGGAGATACGGGAACTGATTCGGTCTCTCAAGGAGAAAGGAAAGACAGTCTTCTTCAGCTCACACATCATCTCCGACGTGGAACTCCTCGCCGAGAGGGTCTGCATCCTTCACATGGGTGAGAAGGTGGCCGAGGGGAAGATTCACGACCTCATCGGGAGCCGGGGCGTGAAGTACTACGAGGTGGACGCCAAGGGAGTGGCGGGAAACGTCGAAAGATTGAGGGAACTCATCGGCCGGAGAGATTTTTCTTTCATCATGAGGAATGGTATCGTCCAGGTGAGGGTTCCTGAAGAGGAGGACGTGGACCTGGTCATCGATGCCGTCAGGGAACTGGGGGGACGGGTCGTGGGCGTCATCCCGGCCAGGGTGAACCTGGAGGAGATTTTCGTCCAGCGCCTCGGAGGGGAGGAGAATGCAGGTTAAGACGATCGCCCTCAACACCTTCCGCGAGACGATTCGGGACAGGATACTCTACAGCCTCCTCGTTTTCGCTGTCCTGATGATCGGACTTTCCTACTTCCTCTCGGAACTCTCCGTGGGGGACTTCGAGCGGATCGTTATCAACTTCGGGCTGGCCTGCGTTCACGTCTTCGGCGCTATCATTTCCATCTTCATCGGAATCACCCTCGTGAGCAAGGAGGTGGAGAAGAGGACGATATATTCCCTCATCTCGAAGCCCGTTTCCCGATTTCAGTTCCTCCTGGGGAAGTTCCTCGGCCTCTCCCTGACCGTTTTCGTCACCACCCTTCTCATGAGCGTCGTTTCCGTCCTCATCGTTTACCTTCAGAGCGGAAATTTCCGGGCAGAGCTTTTCCCCGTTGCCGGCGCCATTTACCTTGAACTTCTCCTCCTCATCGCCGCATCCATCTTCTTTTCCTCATTTACCACCCCGACGCTGAGCGCCATCTTTTCCCTCTCCCTCTTTCTCATCGGGCATTTGAGCCCCCAGCTCCGCTTCTTCGGGATGAAAGCGAAGTCGGCCTTTCTCAAGGGGGCTGCTCTCGCGACGTATTACCTCCTTCCGAACCTGGAAAACTTCAACCTCAAGAACGTCGTTCTTTACGGCGTGAAGGTTGACGGGGGGAGGGTCCTCCTCATGTTCGGGTATTTTGCCCTCTACTTCGCTATTCTCATGACACTTTCGTGGGTTATCTTCAGCAGGAGGGATTTCAAGTAGGTGAAATACAGGGATCTCCTCATAAACCTCGTCATGAGGGAATTGAAAGCCCGATATGGAACGCTGACTCTGGGGTATCTCTGGTCGATTCTCAACCCTCTGTTCTTCACCCTGATACTCTTCTTCCTCTTCTCTCGGGTGGTGAAACTGGGAATCCCTAATTATCCGCTCTACGTGCTCTCCGGACTTCTCCCGTGGAACTTTTTTCAGAACGGGATACTCAGTTCTTTGAAAACGGTTTCGGGTAATTCTCATCTCTTTTCAAAAGTCTATTTCCCGAGGCACTACGTCATTCTCTCTTCGGTTATCGTTTCTCTCTTCCTCTTCCTCCTCGACCTGATCGTTATCCTTCCCTTTATGTTTTATTACCGGGTTCCTTTTCTCACTCCTCGGATCCTCGCTCTCCCGCTCTGGATCCTTATCCTCGTCTTCCTGGTTCTTGGTCTGTCGCTTTGTTTTACCGTGGTGAATATCTACTTCAGAGACTTCTCATTCGTCCTGCAGTTCCTCTTTCGTATAGGTTTTTACGTGACTCCCATTTTTTACAGCGTCTCGCTTGTTCCGGAGAGATATAAAAAAGTTTTCTTTGCCAACCCTCTCGTCGGGATACTCGAGGGTTTCCGGACGATTTTGTATGGGAGCGGTCACACGTCTCTGCCTGTGGTTCTGTATTCTGTCTTTTTTTCTCTCGCGAGTTTTTTCCTTGGGGTTTTCTTCTTCAAGAAGGTAATTCCTGAAGCGGTGAAGATTCTTTGAGGAAGTCATGGAAAACAACTCTGCAGTAATAAAATTGGACAATGTGGGAATTCTCTTCCGGCGTGGGAAGGGAAGGGGTGCGGTGAGAGACCTGGTGAATTCCCTTTTGAGACGACACCAGGGTATGCGAGGGAGAGTGGACGGTCCTTTCTGGGGATTGAAAGGGGTGAGTCTGGATGTCCGGCGTGGAGAGACGGTGGGGATAGTGGGTGATAACGGATCGGGAAAAACGACGCTTTTAAAGCTCATTTCGCGAATTTATCAGCCCACAGAGGGGAGAATCGAGACCCGCGGAAGGATAACGGCCCTCCTCGAACTGGGGACGGGTTTCCACGAAGAGTTGACGGGTAGGGACAATGTGTTCCTTTACGGGACCATTCTTGGTCTGAAAAACAAGGAAATTAAAAACATATATGAATCGATTGTGGAGTTTTCCGAAATAGGACCTTTCATGGATACTCCGCTGAAAAGGTACTCGTCAGGGATGAAGGTGCGACTCGGCTTCTCGGTAGCTGTCCATCTGAAACCGGATATACTCCTCCTCGACGAGGTCCTGGGCGTGGGTGATTGGAGATTCAGACTGAAGTCGTTCAGGGCCATGCAGGAGAAAAAAAGAGAAGGGGTCACCATCCTCCTCGTATCGCACAATCTCAGCGAGATCCAGAG
>RFHC01000227.1 GCA_003696505.1 Deltaproteobacteria bacterium | reverse complement strand
GTAGAGGTTCAGGTACCTGTCAAAGCGAACCTCCACGAGGGATATGGCGTAACCTTCGAACTTCCCCGGGTGGTTGGGGGAAATTTCGACAGGATTTTCAGTCCCATCACGGCGGATGATGAGAGAAGCCTTCATCTCCTTGACCCCCCTCTCCTTAAAGGCCACGGGGACGACGACGATACCCCCGGGCAGCGGTGGAGACCCCTCTTTCCCCGCGCGGACGGGGAAGGTCCCGCCGGGCCCCTCTGCTGTGAAGTAGAGGCTCTCTTCCTCCGGGGAAAAACGGAGGTCCCTCAAAACGATACCCGTCCCGGGAATTTCCAGGTCCTTCCCCTCGGAGACCTCCAGGAGGGCGATTTTCTCTCCGCCGGGATACCTCTTCACCCCGATTCGAAGAAGGTACGGATGCCTCACCTCCGCGTAATCCTTTACTTCGATGGAGAAGGGAAGGTCCGCATCCCTCCCCTCTTTCCAGTCGAAGACGCTCCTCTCCTCCACCTGAAAGGGGAAGTAGCCCGTCATGACGCGTCCGAATCTCCCGTCCAGGAGGAGCGCGAAAACCGCAAGGACCAGGCAGAGGTGTCCGGCATAGAGGGGCAGACGAGAGAGAGCGCGGGGAAACCGGACCGCGGCGCAGGTGACCACGTTGACAACGAGAACGAAGGCGGGCACGACGAAGAAAGGAGAGGAAAAAACCCTCATCGACCCCTGCCCCGAGGGAAGGGTATCCCCCCGGTAGAGGAATGACCCCACGGTGGCGACGATAGCCAGGACGATGCAGGTAATCACCGTCAGCCCGGGAGACGCGAGGAAGGAGATAATGCCACCCTCTTCGGATGTTCGTGATGGGAGCATCAGGTCAGATGAGCTTCCTTTTCTTCAGGAAAGAACGAGCAACTTTTTCCGCCTTATCCCCTCCCTCCTCGAGGAGGCGGACAAGAGACTCGTTCGGGAGAGTGCCTCTGAGCTTCCTCAGAAGGCGGGGCATTGCGGGAAACCGGGAGAGCATTTTCCGGGAGAGCAGAATAACGGCGCGTCCCAGGTTCTCCCCTCTCCCCGAAACGGCGCTGTCGAAACCGGGAGCACCAACGATGACCGCACCGAGAGCGCGCGCCACCTTCCCCTTCACCTCGGGGAAATCCGAGAGGGGGAGCTCCTCCCCCGTCTTTCTCCCGTATGCTTTGAGAAGGTTACCCGCGTAATCCACGAGGATGCTCACCCTGTCCCTCCTGAGGAGGTCGTAAGCCTCATCTCTCGATTTCAGCTTCACGAGTTTCACCGTCGTCCCCGTCCTCTCATCGATGAAGACGGTGAGTATCCGGCTCATGATGACCTGTTCCTGTTCGGAGGGGTAGTAACCGATGTATATCGTCCTCCCCACGCAAGCACGGGAAGAACCCACCTTTACGAACAGCGCCAGGAGGAGGGCCGCCGCAAGGAGGGATATGTGGAGAAACCACTTCTGCGCCTTCATCTTCTCCCCCTAAAAGTGGTAGTGGTGGGGGCAGTCGGCCCGGTAAATTTCATGGTATTTCGCCTCCATGTCAGGGGTCAACCAGGGCTCCACCTTTTCCATGGCTCTCCTGAAATCTCTCATCTCCACCACGGGAGAGCCCCGCTCGACTGCCAGGAAGACAGCCTTCCTCACCAGATTTTCCACGTCCCATCCCACGTATCCCACCGTCTCCCGGGCAATGGCCTCCAGGTCCACGTCGCTTCCCAGCCTCGTCCGGGAGGCGTATATCCTGAGAATTTCCAGCCTGTCTTCCGCCCCCGGAGGCGGCACGAATATCTTCCTGTTGAACCGGGTCTTTTCCTTGATGACCGCCTGGTCCACCGTGTCTATCCGGTAACACGACCCGAGGAGTCTGACTCTCCTCTCCCGGCACACCTCGTCGATGAGGGCAATGAACTTCTCTTTCAGGGAGGTATCGGCAAAGGTGGGAGGCTTGCCCCTCTCGTTTCCGTTTGACCACGAGTAATCGCACCCCGGCCTGGGGCAGAGCCATTCCACATCCGAGACGAAGAGGAGGGATGGCGCCTCGTAGAGCGCAACGCGAAACGCCTCCTCCAGGTCTCCCCCCTTGCCGAGGACCTCCTGCCCGGAGACGTAGACGAAGGGAAGACCCGCGTCCGCAGCCGCGGCTTCGGCGAGCATCGTGATTCCCGTCCCCAGAGGCCCCCACATCATCACTCCTGCAGGAGGGTCAATCCCCATATCCTCGAGGCGGTCCAGGTTCTTCGCAACGAAGGAGACCATCTCTCTCAGTTTCTCTTTGGGTCCGTGAAGCCCGCCCACGTCATCCCAGGTCAGGCGGGGTTCCCTCACTTCGTAAAAGAGATTTTTCAGCGCTCTGTGCATGTCCCTGCGGTAACCTCCCGGCTTGAGTTCGTCAGGAACGGGTCCTGAAAAAATATACGAGCGGAAGAGACCCTTTACTACGACAGTTTCTCACGGCACCTCCGGAAAGTAAACGTGCTCCACCTTCGAGACCTCATCCTCCTCATCGCCGGAAAAGGGAACGAAAAACTTCCCCTTGCCCCTCTGAAAGAGGGGAAACCGGTGAGAGGCGTGGTCGAGCCTCACGACTCCATTCCTGCAGTACCGGGGACACCGATGGACGAGGGATGAGGGTCTGTTGCCGTGGTGGGGACAGTAATCGGATGCGGTGACGAAGACGTAGGGAAAGGCGTAGACCCTCTTCAAATGCCCCTCCTTTCGAGGGGGGACTCCCGTCCAGTTGACGAAAACCTCCTCGATGCCGAACTCTTTTCTGAGAAATTCTGAAAATTTCCGTCGGGACGAAATGTCGTTTAAGAGAACTTCTCTCTCCTTTTCCCGGAGAAAGGGGGACCCGTCGACGCGGACGCACAGTTTCTGCCCCGAAAGGGCCCTCCCCGGAATGACTTTCAGGTCCGGGAAGAGCCCCTTCAGGAGAAAGACCTGTCCCCAGTCTCCCGCGATTATACGGAATGACTCTACCTCCCGGCCCTTTTTGACCAGGGGGAGGAGAACTTCCTTCAGGTCCCTGTCCCTCAAAACGGGGAGGAGGAGGCTCAGGGACAATCCCCTCCCGGACAAACTCCGCACAATCTCCTCCATCTCCTCCAGTGTTGGAAGGAGGTGACGGCAATACTCGCTTCCCACGACGACTCCCGCCGTCGACGGAGGGATGTCCTCCAGAGAGGATGTTCCGGGCGGCAGGAAGAAGTGCCTCACTCTCCCGCTTCCTCCTGGAAAAACTCCGGGAAGTAACAGTTCTTCGCCTGGCAGGGAAAACCAAACTCCTCAGCGTAAATCGACCGCCCCATCCCCACGCACCTTTCCCTGTCCATCTCACCCCGCGTGAGTTCCCACATCTTTTTCACCATCCTCACGGCGCGCATCTTCTTTTCCGTTTCGCTCCCCCTCCCCACGATTTTCACCGCAAAAACTCCTGCCTTCGCCAGGAAGGGAATGGCGCAGAGCCCGCAGGAATAGTAACGGTCCAGCTCCTCCCACTCGGAGAGGGCAAGGAAGGCCTCCCTCACGAGGCGCGAATCGAATCGCCCCTCCCACGAGCGGGAATACTTCATCTCGCAGGGCCAGCACCGGTTGGGGTCGTCGTGGAGATGTCCGCAGAGCCCCTCGATGTTCGGGCATTTCCCCCTCAGGACGATTGATTCGAGCTTCACCCGTCCCGACTTCTTCGCCAGCCCCTCTATCTCACCGAGGGTCAATTCCCGGGGGAGGATTACCCTGCTGACGCCGAACCTTTCCAGAAATTTCACCGTGGCAGAGGAAAACGCGTTGAAGAGGGTGCTCGCGTGGATTTCCGCCTTCACCCCTGCCTCCCTGAGTGCAATGAGGAGTCCCGGGTCGGAGACGATGAAACCGGAAACACCCATATCGACGCAGCGGCGCGCGAAGTCCAGGATTTCTCCGTCTTCTTCCTCGGGGAGGAGGGGAGCGTTCAGCGTGAGGTAAAAAGGAATCCCCCTCTTCCAGCACTCCTCCAGGAGGGAATCGAACTCCTCCCACGAGGGGACGTTGGCCTCCCGGTAGGACCTCCTGTTAAGAGAAGCTATCGAACCGTACTTCTCTTCCCAGAAAGGGGGGAGGTAACCGCCGTAAAACTCGTCAGCACCCGCCTCGATGAGGACGTCCACTTCCCGGGGGGAATCGACGGGGGAAAGAATTCTCACAGATGCACCCTCTCCGCTTTTTCGGACTGCTCCCGCCTGACTCAGGGAGATGACCCGGATAATTGATAATTTATTTTAACACCCTCCGTAGCCCCCCATATCCCCTTCTCCGAGCACTCTACCCGGAAGTTCCGAAGCTCTCCCCGGCTCCCCGGGAGGAAATGGATTCCCGCCCAGGCCTCCCCGTCCTCACACCCGTCGGCGGAGTCGAAAACGACGGGATAATCCCTCTCTCCCCTCACGTAAAGAGTCCCCCTGACGACGATGGTCACGTCCCTCCCGCCGGTGACGAGGACCTGCGTCCCGGGTGCAACCGTGAGGACGACACCCTCCTCCACCACGACCGTTCCCGTCAGGCGAATGACCCCCTCCCACTCCGTCGAGACCTTTATTTCCCCCCTGTAAAACCGGGCGCCCAGGTGTGAAGGGGCGGAAGCGGGGAAGAGGAAGAGGAGGAGAAAAAACGGGAGAGATAGCACGAGACAGCGAGTCCACGAACCGGCGAACCTGCGAACCGGAAAACGAGGAAACCTGTGAGATAAAAAGGGGAGAACACCAGAAGAGGCGGAAACCCTTTTCCTCAAACTCCTGTCAGTTCCCACCTGTCCCTCCCCCTTCTCGCCAGGGCGATTCGGATACCGGCGATACAGCCACGACGCCAAGTCCCGGTTCGTCGCGCCCGTCGAAAATTCTCTCTTCTATTACATTCAGGTCTGTCGTCCCCCACCAGTTGCCCGAGTAGTCCAGGTTCTCCCTCTGTCTGTTTCCCAGTTTCACGTCGTACTTCTCGTTCCCGTATATATC
>RFHC01000226.1 GCA_003696505.1 Deltaproteobacteria bacterium | reverse complement strand
GGAGAGGCATTCTACAACACTCGCTTCGGGCGGATGGATAAGTTTTCCCTTGACGTGGAATACTCGGGGAAGAGGGACTTGAGCCTTTCCGGCACTCTCCGGCACACGAGGAAACTCGCCACGGACCTGAATCTCTCTCTCTCCTTCCTCCCTTTTCGATGGCTCCGCTACAGCGGATGGATAAATTATTCGATAAAAGATAACGTGATAATTGAAAACACTTCGTATCTGGAGTACATTCCTTCCAGCAGGTGCTGGAGCGTCACGCTCGGTGCCAGCAGGAAAACGAAACCGCCGGAGACGACCTATTCCCTCTTCTTCACCCTGAGGGGGATAGGGAGTCTCGGCAGGTAGGAGGGTCGGCATGAAAGGTCTCATCCTGAGCGGAGGGAAGGGGACAAGGTTGAGACCCCTTACCTACACGAGCGCGAAGCAGCTCATCCCTGTGGCGAACAAACCCGTCCTCTTTTACTGCCTCGAGGCGATGAAGGAAGCGGGAATCGAGGACGTGGGAATCATCGTGGGGGACACGAAAAAGGACATCATGGAGGCGGTGGGAGACGGGAGCAGGTTCGGGTTGAAAGTCACCTACATCGAGCAGGAGGCGCCCCTGGGGCTCGCACACGCGGTGAAGATTTCCGAAGAGTTCATGGGGGGAGACCGCTTCGTCATGATGCTCGGCGACAACCTCATCATGGAGGGCATCAAGAGGTTCGTCGAGAGTTTCGACAGGGACACGGCAAACAGCCACATCCTCCTCGCCCGGGTGAAGAATCCCCGTCAGTTCGGAGTTGCCATCGTGAAAGAGGGAAAGGTTGTGGACCTGGTGGAAAAACCGAAAGAGCCCATTTCAGACCTTGCCCTCGTAGGAGTCTACCTCTTCGACAGCACCATCTTCGAGGCGGTGAAGCACATAAAACCCTCCTGGAGGGGGGAACTGGAGATTACCGACGCCATCGCCTGGCTCGTGAAAAACGGGTACACCGTTTCCCACCATCTGGTATCCGGGTGGTGGAAGGACACGGGAAAACTGGAGGACATCCTCGAGGCGAACAGGCTCGTCCTGGACCAGCTGGAGGAGAGAGTGGAAGGCGAGGTGGATGAATTTTCCGCCGTAGAGTTCAAGGTGGTCATCGAAAAGGGCGCAAAGGTGGTGCGGAGCAGAATTCGCGGCCCCGCCATCATCGGCAGCGGGACGCTTATCGAGGACAGTTACATCGGTCCTTTCACTTCCATCGCTTCGGGATGCACGATTCGGGGGGTGGAACTCGAGCACAGCATCATCATGGACGAGTGCGAAATCATAAACACGGGGGCACGGATATCGGATTCGCTCCTGGGGAAGAACGTGAGGGTCGTCAAGGGAGAGAGGGTTCCCCGGACGATCAGCATCATGGCGGGAGACAGTTCTTTCATTACTCTTCCATAAGGGGGGAAGCATGATTGAGGGTGTTGTCATTAAAAAGCTGCGCGTCATCCCCGACGAGAGGGGACGGCTCATGGAGATTCTGAGGAGCGACGACGACCTTTTCATCAGGTTCGGTCAGGTCTACATGACCACGGGGTATCCCGGCGTCGTCAAGGCGTGGCACTACCACAGGAAGCAGTGGGACAACTTCTGCGTCGTCAAGGGTATGATGAAAGTGGTCCTCTACGATGCCCGCGAGGATTCTCCCACAAAGGGGGAACTGATGGAACTCTTCATGGGGGAACACAACCCCATTCTGGTCAGGATACCGCCCCTCGTGTACCACGGCTTCAAGACCATCAGCGAAAACGAGGCAATCCTGATAAATATTCCGACGGAGACTTACAATTACGAGGAGCCTGACGAGCACCGCGTCCATCCTCACGATAACGACATCCCGTATTCCTGGGAGAGGAGGGACGGTTGATGAAGATATTTGTAGCCGGCGGAGCCGGTTTCATCGGGTCGAACTTCATCCGTTACATGCTCTCCCGGTACGACGACGTGAGCATCCTCAACTTCGACGCGCTTACCTACGCGGGGAACCTGGAAAACCTCCGGGGTCTCGAAGGGGAAGAGAGGTACCGTTTCGTTCGGGGTGACATCGCCTCTCAGGAGGACGTGACCTCGGCGCTGACGGGAGAGTTCGACGTGGTGGTCAACTTCGCCGCCGAATCCCACGTGGACCGCTCCATAGACGACCCGGCTCCGTTCATCAGGACGAACGTCCTCGGGACGGGAATCCTTCTGAGCGTTGCGAAGGAGAGGGGGGTTCCTCTTTTCGTCCAGATATCGACGGACGAGGTCTACGGGAGTCTCGGACCGGAAGGCTACTTCACAGAGGAGACGCCACTCGCCCCGAACAGTCCATACTCGGCTTCCAAGGCGGGGGCAGACCTCATAGCCAGGTCCTACTTCAAGACATTCGGGTATCCCGTCATCATCACTCGCTGTTCGAACAACTACGGACCCTATCAGTTTCCGGAAAAACTCATCCCCCTTTTCATAACGAACGCGCTCGAGGATAAGCCTCTCCCTCTCTACGGCGACGGTATGAACGTGCGGGACTGGATTTACGTGGAGGACCACTGCGAGGCAATCGACCTCGTCATCAGGAAGGGGAAACCGGGCGAGGTGTACAACATCGGCGGTGAATGCGAGAAAACGAACCTTGAAATTACAGAGACGATTCTCGAACTCCTGGGGAAACCGAGAAGCCTGATTCGTTTCGTTGAAGACAGGCCAGGACACGACCGCCGGTACGCTATGGACATTTCGAAAATCAGAAAGGAACTCGGTTTCGAACCGAAAACCCCCTTCCGGGAAGGGATGGAAAAAACAGTACAATGGTATAAGGAAAACGAAGAATGGTGGAGGAACGTCAAGAGTGGCGAGTATCTTCGATATTATCAGAAAGTCTACGGAAAAAGGCTCGGTGAAGAGGAGGGTTCTTCTCCTCGGCGCTGAAGGGATGCTCGCCCACGACATCCTCCAGGTTTTTTCCGAGAAGTGGGAAGTGATTCCCCGGTCCCGGCGGGAAGTGGACGTGACGATGGAAACTGACGTGCAGAGGGCCGTTTCCTCCCTCAAACCCCACGTCGTCATTAATGCCAGCGGATACACGAAAGTTGACGCCGCGGAAACGGAAAGGGACCTGGCACTTCTCGTCAACGGCGAGGCCCCCGGGACTCTTGCGCGAATATGCCGGGATATGGGCATCCTCCTCGTCCACTACAGCACGGACTACGTTTTCGATGGAAAAAAGTCTTCCCCTTACCGGGAGGAAGACCCGACGAACCCGATAAACTATTACGGCGAGACGAAACTTGCGGGAGAGGAGAGAATAAGGGAGTCGGGGTGCGAACACATCATCATCAGGACCCAATGGCTTTTCGGTCCGAGGGGGAGAAACTTTGTCTTCGCCATTGTCGACAGACTCCGGCGGGAAGGGAGTGCTCGGGTGGTGGACGACCAGGTGGGGTGTCCCACCTACACCCTCGACCTGGCGCGGGCAACGGAAAAGCTCATCGATTCAGGAGGGCGCGGGACCTTCCACTTTTCGGGAGAGGGGGAAGCCACCTGGTTTGACTTCGCCCGCCGCATCGCGGAGAAATCGATTCCCGACGAGGTAACGATAGAACCCATCAAGAGTCGTGAACTCAACCTGCCTGCAGAGAGGCCTTCCTACAGCGTCCTATCGAAAGAGAAGTTCACTTCCCGGACAGGAGAGAGCCCCCGCCACTGGGAGGAGATGCTCTCGGATTTCCTGAAGCGCGTCTTCGAGGGGGGAGTGGCCTGGTAAGGAGGATGGAGTGAGGATTCTCGTCACCGGCGGTGCCGGTTTCATCGGGTCCCACCTGGTAGACGCGTACCTCGACATGGGGCACGAGGTATTTGTCATCGACAACCTGGAGACCGGGAAGAAGGAGAACGTGAATCAGAACGCCCACTTCATCCTCGGTGACGTGAGGAGCGACCTCCTCCACGACGTGGTGGGGAAGTTCAGGCCCGACGTCATTTCACACCACGCGGGGAATCCATCCGTCCGTGATTCCATCGATGACCCCGTCAGGTTCGCATCCCTTAATTTTCACTCGACTCTTAATGTTGTTGAGGCAGCCAGGAGATACGGAGTGAAGAGAATCATTTACGGGTCAACCTCTACGCCCCTCTACGACCCGGAGGAAAAGGGCCCTGTCCAGGAAGAGGCATCAATGAATCCCTCAACCCCTTACGGGGTCTACGCGGCGGCATCGGAGATGCTCCTCAAGTCGCTGTCCCGGGAGGTAGAGGTGGTCTGCCTCCGCTACTCGAACGTTTACGGAGAGAGGCAGGACCCCTACCGGGGAGGGGTCGTCTCGGTTTTCTTCGACCGGATATGGCACGACCAGGTCATCTTTATCCACGGAGACGGATGGCAGAGGCGCGACTTCGTCCACGTGGAGGACGTTTGCCGGGCAAACCTGAGCGCCCTCGATGCGGGGGAGGGTGAATCCATCCACATCTGCACCGGCGTGGAGACTTCCATCCGCGCCCTCTCACAGATGATCGGGTCGGTCGTCGGGAAGGAGCCCTCTCTCGTGTCGGGAGAAGAAGAAAAGGTCAGACCGGGACCGACCAGCCTGTCAAACAGGAAGGCGTGGGACATCCTCGGCTGGTCCCCCCAGGTATCCCTTTCCGAAGGTCTGAGGAGGCTCCACCTTCAATATCTCGGATGAACCGGATAAACTCCCGGGAAATCTGTTATATTAGTCCATTGCAACTTGACGTGAGTTATCGGACATGAAAGAGCGAATACGAAACTTCTCGATAATCGCCCACGTGGACCACGGAAAGTCCACCCTGGCCGACCGCCTTCTCGAACTGACCGGCGCAATTTCGGAGCGGGAGAGGGTGGACCAGTTTCTGGACACGATGGACCTGGAGCGTGAGAGGGGGATTACGATAAAAGCCCAGACCGTGAGGCTCACTTACAGGAGAGGAGAAGAGGAGTATTACCTCAACCTCATAGACACCCCCGGTCACGTGGACTTCTCCTACGAGGTTTCCCGAAGTCTCTCCGCCTGTGAGGGCGCGCTCCTCGTCGTCGACGCTTCGCAAGGAGTGGAGGCCCAGACTCTCGCAAACGTCTACCTCGCAATAGACGAGGGCCTGGAAATCATTCCCGTCATTAACAAAATCGACCTTCCCAACGCGGACCCGGAGAGGGTGAAGAGGGAAATCGAAGAGGTCATCGGCCTGGACACGGAGCACCTCATCCTGGCCAGCGCCAAAACGGGAGAGGGGGCGGATAAAATTCTCGAAAAAATCGTCGAGGTGATACCGCCGCCGTCGGGGAGCGAAGAGGAACCCCTGAAAGCCCTCGTCGTGGACTCCTGGTTCGACAACTACCAGGGCGTCGTTACCCTTCTCAGAATCTTCGACGGGACAGTCCGCGTGGGAGACCGGATTCTCCTCATGTCCACGGAGAGGGAGTACGAGGTCACCCGCCTCGGCATCTTCTCCCCCCGTCCCGTGCCCGTCCAGCAACTTTCAGCCGGCGAGGTGGGATTTCTCATCGCGGGAATCAAGGACGTCCGTGAGGTCAAGGTGGGAGACACCATCACCCACGCGAAAAAGAGAGCCGTCACTCCCCTCCCCGGATTCCGCCACGTCAAGCCGATGGTTTTCGCCGGCCTCTATCCCGTCAGGTCCGAAGATTACGACGACCTCAGGGACGCCATAGAGAAGCTCCGCCTCAACGATTCCTCTTTCACTGCCGAACCGGAGACTTCCACGGCCCTCGGTTTCGGATTTCGATGCGGGTTTCTCGGGCTCCTTCACATGGAGATTATTCAGGAGAGGCTGGAAAG
>RFHC01000225.1 GCA_003696505.1 Deltaproteobacteria bacterium | reverse complement strand
GAGGAAATCTCTCTCTCCCGTGACCTGGCAAGGGTGAGGAGGGACCTGGACCTCCCGGTTGACCTGAAGGACCTCTCTCCAGCCGAGAAAGACGCGGCGGGGTTGAGAGAAATGTTCCGTAAGCTCGGTTTCACCGTTCCGCTCTTCGGGATATTACCCCGCGAGAGAGGGGGGGAAGAGGGAGGGGCTCAGGAAGTAAAGGTCCGTCCGGTGACGGCGGCACGTGACCTGGAGAGTTTTCTCGACGAAGCGGGGGAACGGGTCGGGATTTTCTGCCGGGAAGATAGGCTCGTCGTTTCCAGCGAGCAGGGAGCTGTCTCCGTGCCGGGAGAACTCTCCAGTTCGCTCGGACCTCTCCTCAAGGGGAGGGGAAAGTCTGTCGTGTTTTACGACGCCAAAGAGGCGGCCAGGAGGAATCCATCCCTGAAACCTCTCCTCAAAGGGAGCTTTGAGGACGTCATGGTCATGGCGTACATCGCCTCCCCGGAGGAGTCTTCCTTTGCTCTCGACCGGCTCGTAACGAAATATCTGGGGAGCTCTGTCGACCCGGGGGGAGAGGCTGCGGGTGCCTTCCTCGTCCCCCTTTTCCGGGAGCTGAAAGAGACTCTTTCTCGCGAGGGACTGGAAAACCTCTATCGTGAGGTGGACCTTCCGCTTGTCCCGGTTCTCCTCACGATGGAGGAGCGGGGGATAATTCTCAGGAGAGAAGCCCTGGAGAGACTTTCCCGGGAGATAGAGGGAGAACTGGGAAACATAGAAAGAGAGATAAGAGAGATAGCGGGCGAGGAAGTCAACCTGGCCTCGCCGAAGCAGGTTTCTTTTCTCCTCTTCGAAAAGCTTGGACTCCCTCCCGTGAAGAGAACGAAGACGGGGTACTCCACGGACATTTCCGTCCTGGAGGAACTCTCTCCGCTTCACGAGGTTCCTCGCCTCATCATCAGGCACAGGATGCTGGCGAAGCTGAAGAGCACGTACGTGGACGTGCTTCCCGGGCTCGTAGACCCGCGGACGGGGAGAATTCACACCTCTTTCCACCAGACGACGACGGCAACGGGCCGCCTCTCTTCCAGCAACCCCAACCTGCAGAACATCCCCATCAGGACGGAGGAGGGGAGAAAGATAAGGGACGCCTTCGTGGCGGAAGAGGGGTACTTCTTCCTCGGGGCAGACTACAGCCAGATAGAGTTGAGGGTCCTGGCACACCTCTCGGGGGACGAAACTTTGAAGGAAATCTTCCACGAAGGGAGGGACGTGCACACGGAGACGGCTGTGGCGCTCTTCGGCGTCGGGAAGGGGGAGGTGACGCCCGAGATGAGAAGACAGGCGAAGGTGGTGAACTTTGGAATCATATACGGAATGTCTCCGTACGGGCTCTCCAGGGAACTGAAAATAGGCCAGAAAGAGGCGAGGGAATACATCGAGAGCTACTTCTCCCGCTACCCGGGGGTGAGGGAGTTCATCGATGAGACGATTGAGAAGGCAAAGGAGACCGGTTACGTGGAGACTCTCTTCGGGAGGAAGCGGAGGCTCCCCGACCTGAGCAGCAGAAACCAGAACCTCCGGCAGGCAGCGGAGAGGATGGCAATCAACACCCCCGTGCAGGGGACGGCAGCTGACATCATCAAGCTCTCCATGATTCGACTTCACCACCGCCTTCTCGAGCGGGGCCTGGACGCGCACCTGGTTCTGCAGATACACGATGAGCTCGTCCTGGAGGTGAGAGAGGAGTCTCTCGAAGAGGCGAAGGAAATTCTCAGAGATTCGATGGAGAATGTCGTTGAGCTTTCTGTTCCCCTCACTGTTGACCTGAAGTGGGGCCGGACGTGGGGAGAAATTTGAGGAATGAATAGAGAGAGGAGAAACCCGTCAAAGTGAGTGAGGAGAGGTTCCGGGAGAAGAGCGACGAGGAACTCGTCCGCGATGCGGTAAGGAAGGATGAAGAAGCCTTCTCGGAACTGGTGAGGAGATACCAGAACAGGGCGGTGGCCGTTGCAGTTGGTATCGTGGGGAACAGGGACGACGCCCTCGACGTGGTTCAGGAGGCATTTCTCAAGGCGTACCGGTCTCTCCGGAACTTTCACTTCGACTCGAAGTTTTACACCTGGTTCTACAGAATCCTGGTGAACCAGGCGATAGACAGGGTAAGGGAGAGTTCACGGCGGGGGGTCTCATTCGACGAGACCTGGATGAAAGAGGACGGGGAGGCAGGACTCCCCCGCTCCGACTACAGGACTCCCCCTGACGAGGCGGCAGAGAGGAAAGAGATGTCCGCAGTGATAAAGGAGGCAATCGAGTCGCTCCCGGAGCATCACAGGACGGTAATTGTCCTGAGGGAGATTGAAGGTCTCCGGTACGAGGAAATCGCAGCCGTCATGGGGATATCCATCGGGACGGTAATGTCGAGGCTCCACTACGCCCGGGAGAGGTTGAGGGAGAAACTCAGCGGATACGTGAGAGGTGAGCGGTGAACTGCCGTGAAGTGAGAGAAAAGTTCGAGCTGGTAGAGATGGGAGGCGCCGGCCACGGGGAGGCCGAGGAGGTAAGGCGCCACCTCGCCTCGTGCCGGGAGTGCTCGGCTTACGTCGAGGATGTCAAAAGAACAGGAGAGCTCCTCCGTCAATTCGTCTCGGAGGAGGTGGAGAAGGTTCCAGAAAATGCAGTTCTCTCCCGCGTCGAAGCTTCCATCAGAGAGGAGAGGGAAAAGAAGATATTCCCCCGTTTCCTGACCCGCCTGGCGCCCGTCATCGTCGGTCTCCTTGCCCTTGCCGCCGTCATGTTTTATTCTTCCATTGAGGAGAAGCCTTCACGGGTGGCTTCCTTCGACGTCACCGTGGAGAGCGTCGAGGCAGTCAACGCCACCGTGGTACTCGTCAACAAGGGGGAAGACTCGCCGAAGGTGATATGGATTATCGAAAGGGAGGAGACATGAGGAAACTGCTACTCGCCGTCCTGGTTCTTTTTCTTCTCTTCGGGATGACGGCAGGCGTCCGGGCACAGGAAAGCGACCGCGTCTCTCTTGACATCCAGGTGGTCTACGCATCCTCGGGGAAGAAGTATGTCGACCCTACTCTGAAAAGCCTGAGCGACAAACTCAAGTCTCTGTTCAACTACTCATCCTTCGAAATTATCGAGAGGAAGGACGGTGCGGCGGGAAAGGGAGAGACCCGGTCTTTCGACCTTCCCGGCGGGAGGGAGATGTTTGTGACTCCCGTTGACATCGGGAAAGAAAAAGTCCGGCTCAAGGTGAGGATTCGGGGGAAGGGGGAAGACCTGGTCAAGACGACGCTCTCCATGGAAAGGAGCGCTATCGTCATGGTGGGGGGGCCGGAATACAGGGAAGGTGTCCTCATCATCCTCATCTCAGCCGATTGAGTTTTCTCCGCTTTTTCTTTTATTTCTCCGCCACGTAGAGGGTCACGATACCCCCCGTGAGAGACTCTCTTCTGACCCGGGTAAAACCGCAGGAGAGAATCACCTTCTCGAACTCTTCCGGCGGAGGAAAGTCGATGACGGAGGCGGGAAGGTAATCGTAGGCCCCTTTTTCGGAGAATAACCCCCCGAGGAAGGGGAGGAGCTTCGTAAAGTAGAAAAGGTAGAGGGTCCTGAAGAGGGGTGACCGGGGAAGGGAGAATTCGAGGATAATAAGGAGGCCCCCCGGTTTCAGCGTCCGCCGCATCTCCCTGAGCGCTCTCTCCCTTTCCACGATGTTTCGGATGCCGAAGGCGATGGAGACGGTATCGAAACACCCGTCCCGAAAAGGAAGCTCCTCTCCGACACACGCCACGGCTGTGAATCCGTCGGAGATTTTCCGCCTTTCCATCTTTTCCCGCGCCAGCTTGAGCATCTCCATGGAGACGTCACCGCCGACAACCCGGGGAGATGCGACCTGCCGGAAGATTTCGAGGGAGACGTCACCCGTCCCGCACGCCAGGTCCAGGTGAGTGCCCCCTTCCCGGGGATACACGAAGGAAACGGCTCTTTTCCTCCACCGGACGTCGAAACCGAGAGAGAGAAGCCTGTTGAGGAAGTCGTAGCGGCGGGATATGCGGGAGAACATGTCCCGGATTTTTTTGTTTTCGTCTCTGAGCCTGTACGCCATTCCCTCACCCGTGGGGAATTCATATTATCCCACTCCTGTGGTAATGTGTATGGAAAATCGGGAGGTAAGAGAAAGTGAAAATATTCGCAATCATTGGAAGCCCGAGAAAGAGGGGAAATTCGGAAATGGGAGCCCGGTTCTTGGCTTCCCTCGCCTCGGCGGAGAGTTTCCAGTTTGTCAGGCTCGCCTCCAAGACGATAAAGGATTGCCGCGCCTGTTACCGGTGCCTTGAGGGGAGCTGCCCTCTGGAGGACGATTACGGGCTCATCCTGGAAAAGATTCTCGAAGCAGACGGAGTCATCGTGGCTTTCCCGTCTTACTTTTTCGGTGAAAATGCGGCGGCGAAGAGGTTCCTCGACAGGGGGCTGCAGTTCTACCGCCATTTTGAGACTCTCCGCGGAAAACCGGCCGTGGGATTCGTGACGGCGGGGATGGAGTTCGGCGAGGGGTACGCGAAACTCGCCCTCGACAACATGATCGAGAGAATGGGGCTTGAAAACCGCGGCACCGACGTTCTCTACGGGGCTCTCCCGGGGGAGATATTCCTCCGGAAGGAGAATTTCGGGAAGATGGAGAAGCTGGCCGGCGCCCTCACGGGGGGAGAGAGAGTTCGCCGGGAAGGGGAGATTTCCTGTGAGGTCTGCGGCTATTCATACTTTGACTTCGCGAGGGAGGGAACCGTCTCCTGTCTCATCTGCGGAACCAGATACGAGGTGAAAGTTTCTCCCGAACTTTCGAGGATTGAGGGGAGCGGCGTCCATCTCTTCGACCTGGATAAGCTCGTGGAACACAGGCAGTGGCTCATCGGGATGAAGCAGCGCTTCCTCGCCGTGAGAGACGAGCTCAAAAGGGTCATCGCCGAGAACCTGAGGCCGGGGGAGGAGATTTAGGGAAAGGTCATGCTACTCTTCCTCGTGACCTTCTTTTCCATCTACGGCGGGGCGAACCTCTACTTCTACTACCGGCTCCGTTCAGCCGTTGACCTGCCCCTCATTGCGAGCGTTCTCATCGGCTTCTTTCTTTTCTTCCTCACCCTCTGTCCGGTCCTCATCAGGCTCCTCGAGAGAGCCGGGGCGGGGACGGTTGCGCGGATAATAGCCTTCCCGGGGTACTTCTGGATGGGATTTCTCTTCCTCTTCCTCGCGGCGTCTCTCTTTTTCTTCCTCGCCGGCATCTTCATTGGACTTCCCGCCTCCCT
>RFHC01000224.1 GCA_003696505.1 Deltaproteobacteria bacterium | reverse complement strand
TCGTACTTCGTCGACTTTCTCAGGGAAGAGGAGGAGAAGGCGAAGAGGTCGATTGCGGAGGTCTGAGATGTCAGGGGACAGGTACGCGGAACTGAAAAAAGGAGGGATGATGCGTCAGGCGGAGAAGGGGAGATTCTCCGTCCGACTCCACGTCGTGGGAGGGCGCCTCACCTCAGAGCAGGTGGAGGCAATCCGAAAGGCTTCAGAAAAGTATGGCCTGGGAGAGGTCCACCTCACCGCCCGCCAGGGGGTTGAGATTCCCGGTGTCAGAGAAGAGCACCTGGAGAGCCTCAAGCGGGAATTGAGGGAAAAGGGGGTCTCCGTCGGGGTCTGCGGTCCGACGGTGAGGACGGTGACTGCCTGCCAGGGATGCCGGGTCTGCCTCAACGGCGTGCTCGACTCTCCTTCCCTCGCAGAGCAGGTGGACCGGGAATTCTACGGCGCTCCCGTCCCGCACAAGTTCAAGGTGGGGATTTCCGGGTGCGTCAACAACTGCCTGAAAGCGGAAGAGAACGACGTGGGAATCAAGGGAGGGGTTGAACCGGCCTGGAGGAGAGAGGGGTGCACCTACTGCGGACTCTGCGCGGCTTCGTGCCCGACCGGAGCGATTCGGGTCAATCAGGAGGAGAAGTCTCTCCTCATCGATATGGAAAAGTGCATCGCCTGCGGCGACTGCGTGAAAGCATGTCCCTTCGGAGCGATGAGGGAAGGTCGGAAAGGATTTACCCTCTATGCCGGCGGGAAGTTCGGCCGTTTCCCCTCGCTGGGAGAGAAAGTCCCCTTTTTCTTCGAAGATGAGGGGCAGGTCGTCGAGGCGGTGAGGAGGAGCATCGAGTTTTTCCGGATTCACGGGAAGAAGAAAGAGAGGTTCGGAGATACCCTGAAGAGGGTGGGATTTGAGAAATACGTGAGATTCCTCCTCAGGGGTGAGGAGGAGAAGGAGGATTCCGGTGCCGGAGAAGGCGAGAAGGATAGACATTACGGGTGACGTCTGCCCCATGACGTTTGTCCGGGTGAAAATGGCGATGGATTCCCTCCCGGAAGGGGAGAAACTCGAAGTGGTGCTGAGAAAGGACGACGTGGCAAGCGTGATGTCCTCCGTGAAGACGGAGGGCTACAGGGTCCTCTCTGTGCGGGACCGGGAAAGCGCAGTGGAGTTGCTCCTGGAGAAATGAAAAAGGGGACGCCCGTGGCGTCCCCTTTTCCGTTGCCTCATTTCCGGTTGGCCTTACTTCTTTTCCCCCTCTCTCACGACGGTGAGGATGGAGTCGGACACGTTCGTCACGAGGGAGTGAAATTTCTCCTTCGCCTTCTGGAACTTCTTGTCTGAGAAAATCTTCTCCAGCGCATCCAGACTCTCCACCTCCACCTGGATCACCCTCTGGGGAGTGGACCCGCCGAAGATGCTCTTGTAGACGCGGTAACTCTTCACACCCGGATACTTGAGCCACAGGTCCTTGCCCGGGCCTTTCGTGTACTTCTCGTACTCCGCGAGTTTTCCCGGGAGAACGTCGAAGCGGTACTCGAAGACAATCATCTCACCCTCCTTTTGTGTGTGGTGTGCACTGCAGTCTTTACTCTGACACCTTTACGACGATTTTTCCGAACTGCTTTTTCTCCTCCATCCTCTTCTGCGCTTCGGGCACCTGGTCCAGGGGGAAGACGCTGTCGATGACCGGTTTCACCTTCCCCTCCTCGAAGATTTTGAGCATCTCCCGGAATTCAGCGTGCGTCCCCATGGTGGAACCGTAAATCGTCAGCTGGTTCCAGAAAATCCTCGCCACGTCCGTTTCCGGGTTGGGGCCCGTCGTGGCGCCGCAGGTAACAAGCCTTCCCCCTTTTGCCAGGGCGGCGAGGCTCTTCTTCCAGGTGGCCTTCCCGACGCTGTCGAAGACCACATCCACCCCTCTTTTTTCGGTTATTTTCCGGACTTCTTTAGCAAAATCTGTCTCGTTGTGGTTAATTGTAAAGTCTGCGCCCATCTCCTTTGCCCGGGCGAGTTTCTCGTCGGACCCGGAGGTGACGATTGCCTTGAGGCCGAAGAGTTTCGATATCTGGAGGGACGCGACGGCCACCCCGCCTCCGATACCGATGATGAGAATCCACTCTCCCGGCTTTATCCGTGCCTTGGTGACGAGCATCCTCCAGGCCGTCAGGAAGGTGAGGGGGAAGGCGGATGATTCCTCCCAGGTAAGCGTTTTCGGACGGGGGTAGCAGTTGATGGCGGGCGCCCTGACGAATTCCGCGTAGGTGCCGTTTATGTGCTCGCCCAAAAGATGGAAGGTGACGCAGAGGCTGTGCTCCCCCTTCAGGCAGAATTCGCAGGTGCCGCAGTTGATTCCCGGGTTGAGGACGACCTCGTCCCCCACGGAGACGTTCTTTACGTTCTCCCCCACTTTTTCCACGATTCCCGCGCCGTCGGACCCGAGGATGTGCGGGAAGGTGAGTTTCACTCCCGGCAGGCCGTTGCGGACGAAGATGTCCAGGTGATTGAGGGCAGCTGTTTTCACCCTCACCAGCACGTCGTCAGGGCCGATCTCCGGGACGGGAACCTCCCCCACTTTTACCTTTTCCAGACCGCCGTGCTCTTCAATGAACGCTGCTTTCATGACACTCCCTCCCC
>RFHC01000223.1 GCA_003696505.1 Deltaproteobacteria bacterium | reverse complement strand
GTTCATCCGGTTGCTCCGGGGCTCGGAGGCTCATCGGTCCGCTGACAGATTCCGCATTCCGCCATCCGCATTCCGAAATCCGAAATTCCAGAAAACGGGCGGGGATAAACCCCGCCCCTACGGGTTTTTCGGATGCTCGGATGCTCTGAGGCTCCGTGGTTCAGTGAATCGATTCCCGCCCGGTTCAACCGCCTGCGTTTTTTACCATCTCGCCCATCCGGTATTTCTCCAGCACCTCGTGAAATGCCCGCTGGTGGAGAGGATTCTCCGGGAAGGAGAAGAGGTGGGAAGGACAGGAGCAGTCCGAGGAGCCGAAGTTGGGGATTTCCCCTTCCGAGATTCTCCTGACGTCGGCGGCTATCCGGCACTCCAGGTCCCGGGGAGACCTGACGGGGAGCGCCCCCACGATGGTCCCCTCCCGGAGGAGGTAGTCGGCGTGCCACCGAAACTTCTTTCGTCTCCTTTTGTGCCTGTTCAGGCGGGCGCTCAGGTTCTTCTTCGCGCTTCCCACGTAGACGTAGAAACCGGGAGGGAAGCGGACCGTTCCCAGCGAGCCGACGGTTATCGACTTCTCCTCGTCGAGCGAAATCACGAGGAGGTATGCCCCCCGGTCTTCAAGGTGCTTCTCCAGGGCTTCCCAGGGGATGGAGACCGGTTCGGGTTTCCCCTGGAGGTTCATTTCTCCGTCCCACGAGACCCGGACGGGAAAGTAGTCGATCTTCTCCCGGAGGCGGAAGAAGGTCTGTGAGAAGAGAAGGTCCGTGTGGACGTCGGGGAGGAAGTGGCGGGCGAAGGGCCACTGGATGAGGAAGACAACGCCGACGCGCGTCTCCCCGGCAATCGCTCCCAGTTCTTCCAGGTGCCTCCTCCCCCTCTCCGTCACGGCGTCGGGGAACATGGCAACGTCTCCGCCGAAGAGGGTGCACGACTTCACCTCAAGGAGCATCTCCTCCCCGGTTCTCTCAATGAGGAGGTCGAACCTGCTCTTCCCGACGGTGACTTCGCGCCTCTTCACCCTCCACCCTTCGAGCCCCGGCAGGAGCCCCTCTTCGACGAGATGTGCCACCACGTCGTTGGTTTTTCCTGTGTGGAGCATGATGGGGTGAGAATCCCGGTAGACGCCCACCGCGGTCAGCGAGTGTTTTCTCCCGTCTCCCCGTGATTCCTCGAGGATGAGGCGTGCGCCCGGGAGGAGAAGCTCGTGGAGCCGCCCCGGGTTGGGGAGGTAGGCGTTCGTCTCCCTCTCCTCGAGGCGGACGCGGATGACGAACCTGTTCGGCCTCTCGACGAAAACCGCCTCTCGCAGTTTCCCTTCAAAAAACACCCTCTCCTCACTTTCTCACGACGACGGTGATGGGGGCGTCCTTTTCGATGACGTTGATGACGATGTCGTTGCGGAATCTCTCTATCCGGACGCTCACCGACCCCTCGCCCATCCTCACGTTTTTCAGTTCTACCCACCTGATGAAGTCGGGGAGGAGAGGGTGATTGAAGGAGATTTCGTTTCTGCTCACGTTGAAACAGAGGCCGAGGGCGGAGCGGAGAAAGAGGAAAACCGATGCAGAGGCCCAGGACTGCGGGGTACAGGCGACGGGGTAGAGGGTGGGCCCTTCTCCCGGCCGTTTCGGGAAACCGCAGAAGAGTTCAGGGACGCGGTACATGTCGAATGTGGTTGCGGCGGAAAATATCCCGGCGAAGAGCCTTTCGAAGTGGTCGCGGAATCCGTAGCGGAGGAATCCCCACCCGATGAGGGCGTTGTCGTGAGGCCAGACCGACCCGTTGTGGTAGGACATCGGGTTGAATCGCGCTTCTCCCCGGGCGACGGTGCGGATTCCCCAGCCTGTGAAGAAATCGTCAGACATGAGGAGGTCCGCCACCTTTCGGGCTCTCTCCGGGGAGGCGATGCCGGAGAAGAGGACCTGTCCCGCGTTGGACGTCCGGACGCGGCACTTCTTCTTCTCCCCGTCGAGGGCCAGCGCGTAGGTTCCCAGGTCCTCGTCCCAGAATGAGTTCTCGAATTTCCCCTTGAGCCTGGCGGCTTTCTCGTTCAGCTCATCCGAAAGAGCGTCGAAACCAAGTGCCTGCGCGAGCCTTCCTCCGGCCCTCAGGGCGGCGTAGACGTATGCCTGGACTTCTGCGAGGGCGATGGGGCCCGGAGCGATGGTCCCGTCGGCGTGAAATACAGAGTCGTGCGAATCTTTCCACCCCTGCTGGATGATGCCCCGGGGCGTCTTCCTCTCGTACTCGACGAATCCGTCCCCGTCGATGTCTCCATACCTTTCAATCCACCGGAGGGCGTCGAGGATGTTCTCCCATACCGACTTTATGAGGGGAAGGTCTCCCGTCTGGCGGAAGTGCTCTTCCGCCAGGACGACGAAGAGAGGCGTGGCGTCTATGGACCCGTAGTACCTCCCGAAGGGAATTTCGCCGGTGTTTGCCATCTCCCCTTTCCTGATTTCGTGGACGATTTTCCCCGGTTCGGCGTCCAATTCCGGGTTTTCCTCCTTCGCCTGAGTTGCGGCCAGGAAGGAGAGAACTCCCTTCCCCACCTGGGGACAGAGCCACTGGGAGGAGAGGGCGGTGATGATTCCATCCCTGCCGAAGGGAGTGGCGAACCAGGGGATTCCGGCGTACGGGTAGGCTCCCTGCTCCGTGAAGGTGAGCATCATGATGAGGTCAGAGAGGGACCGGTCGAGCCACTCGTTCACCTGCTCGTTGGAGGTGGTCACCTGTATGCATCCGCCTCGAAGGGATTGAATCTGTTCTTTCAGTTTTTCAAAAGCTTTCGGAAAGGGGAGGGCATCCTCCCTTTCCCCCTCGTAAAGGCACGCCACGGTAACGTAAATCTCCGCCACTTCCCCCGGCTTGAGAGTGACGGAATACTTCGCCTCTCCGGGGTTGAGCGCGTGAGGTGGCGGGGAGAACCGGACCACTGTCCGTCTCACGACGCCGTCGAGTCCCCGGTACCGGAAGACGACGGTATCGCCGGAAGACGGAATGACCACTTCCCTCTCTCCCCGACGCTTCCTGGTTATCCCCCGAATCTCGAAGATATCCCGGAAATCGGCGTCGAAAGTGAGCTCTGTCGTGAGGTGCGCCTCATCGGTGGAGTAGTTGTGGAAGCGAATTCTCTCGTAAAGGCTGTTCTGGAATATGAACTTCCCCCGGAAGATGTGGACGCTGTCCTTGGGGAGGAAAGGCCTGCCGGGGAGTGAGATGTCGTGGTTCGTCAAATCTGAAGTGATGAGGAAGTTGTCCCTCCTCACCGTCGAGCTGAGGAGGAGGGGTTTTCTCCCCTCCAGGGAAAACTCGTAGCGGCTCAGAAACTTCGTTCCGTCCCGGTAGAGGCCCTGCTCTCCCAGACCGATGGGGAGGATGTCGCCGTATCGGTCGCAGACGATGAAGGTGTCGCCCTCCTTGAGCGAGAGGGAGCGGATGTCCGCGAGAGGAGAGGTGGCGAGGATGTAATACTGGTTCTGGACCTGGATGATTTCTTCCACGACTTTCTCCCCGGGAGAGGTATGTTGAGCGGAGGGGTTTCCCCCTCCGCATACCCGCATATTTTACGCCGCTTTTTCCAGGAAGGTGAGGGAGAGGTAGAGGTGGTGGTATTCCTCTGCCATCCTCCTTGCGGTAAACCTCTCCTCGAAGCGCTTCCTCACCGCTTCCCTCGGAAGCGTGAGTGTCTTCTCGAGGAGGGGAACCGCTTCTTCCTCTTCTTCGAAGATGAACCCGGTCACTCCCTCGTCGACCACTTCGGGCACAGACCCTCTCCGCCGGGCGAGGACGGGCGTGCCGCAGGCCATTGCCTCAATCATTGCCAGGCCGAAGGGCTCGGGCCAGTCGACGGGGAAGAGGAGGGCGATGGCGTCTCCCAGAAACTTCTCCTTTTCGCCCTCTCCGATTTCCCCGATGTACTCGACGAGGGGGTTATTGAGGAGGGGCTTGATGACCCGCTCGTAATATTCCCTGTCTGCCGGGTCGACCTTCGCGGCTATTTTCAGGGGGATTCCCGCTTTCGTTGCAATCCTGATGGCTGAATCGACTCTCTTCTCAGGTGAGATTCTCCCGATGAATGCCAGGTATCCCCCTTTCCCGTCTCCCGGGCGGTAGAGGTCCTCCGGGAGACCGTGATAGACCGTGCCGACCCAGTTGCAGTGGGGGAGAGGAGTTCTCTGAGCGTCTGAAATGGATACGAGGGGCATTTCCCGGAATTCGGTGAAAACCTTCACCGTTTCCGGAAGGTCGAGCCGACCGTGAAGGGTGGTGATGACGGGGGTCTTTATTCTCCGGGCGATGGGGAAGAGAAGGTAGTCGATGTGGTTGTGAATGACGTCAAACTCGTCTGCCATCTTCGCCACCTTCTCGGCCATTGTGACGTGTGGTGCTATCGAATCGCGCACCTGACCTCCGAGACGGAGCGCCTTTTCCTCGACGGGAATGAGGTGGGCCTTCGTCTCGGAATCTCCGCTGGCGAAGAGGTAGACTTCGTGTCCCATTTCCACGAGCGCTTCCGTCAGGTACGAGACGACCCTCTCCGTCCCGCCGTAGAGCTTCGGTGGGACGCTTTCGTAGAGCGGAGACACCTGAGCGATTCTCATGGCACCTCACCTCCTTCAGGAAGTGATAATAACCGTCGAGAACTGCTCCGGTATCGCCTCAACTGTCTGGAAATAAAGGGAAAAGTCGGGAATATTATAGCACAAACCGGAGGAATTCTTCCTGGAGAAACGGAACGACCCGGGGGGAATCTAAAAAATGAGGGGAATGAGGAAAAATCCCCTGGCGAAACGATTCCGGGAAAGGGGAAAATATTAAAGAGAATGTGAGAGAGGGGAGGAAAAGGTGAGCGGCGAGAAGAATTTGTTTCAATCAGTCAGCGAGGTTTCGGTTGGGGGAGAGAAGAAAATCGTTTACTCCCTGAAGAGGGCAGCGGGCGAGGAGGGGCTTCTGAGACGGCTCCCCTATTCAGTGAAGATACTTCTCGAAAACGCGCTGAGAGGGGTGGCCCGGGGGGTGACGCCTCCCCGCACAGTGGAGCGCCTCCTTTCCTGGGACGGGAAAAATCCCGTCGGCGACGATTTCCCCTTTCTCCCCTCGCGAGTGGTCCTGCAGGATTTCACGGGAGTCCCGGCCGTCGTCGACCTGGCCTCGATGAGAGACGCGATAAAGGCTCAGGGAGGAGACCCGGCGAAGATAAACCCCGTCCTGCCCTGCGACCTGGTCATCGACCACTCCATACAGGTGGATTACTTCGGTCTGGGGGAGGCTTTTCTCCTCAACGCCCGAAAGGAGTTCGAGAGGAACAGGGAGAGGTACTCCCTCCTCAAGTGGGCCCAGAGGAGTTTCGAGAACTTCCGGGTCGTCCCGCCGAACACGGGAATCGTCCACCAGGTGAATCTGGAGTTCCTCTCCCGCGTCGTCATGGAGAAGGAGGTGGACGGGGAGAAGATTCTCTACCCGGATACTCTCGTCGGGACGGACTCCCACACGACGATGATAAACGGCCTCGGAGTCCTCGGATGGGGCGTGGGAGGTATCGAGGCAGAGGCAGTGATGCTCGGACAGCCCTACTTCATGCTCGTCCCTGAAGTTATCGGCGTGCGTCTGACGGGAGAACTTCCACCCGGCGCGACGGCGACGGACCTCGTTCTCACGGTGACGGAACTCCTCCGGAAGAAAGGGGTGGTGGGGAAGTTCGTCGAGTATTTCGGTCCCGGCGTGAGCAGACTCTCCGTTGCCGACAGGGCGACCCTCTCGAACATGTCTCCCGAGTATGGAGCAACGGTGGGGATATTCCCGGTGGACGAGAAGACGCTCGATTACCTCCGCCTCACGGGAAGGGAAGACCTCGTCCCCCTCGTCGAAGCTTACTGCAGGGAGCAGGGACTCTGGTTTGACCCGGATGCGGAGCCTGTCTACACCGACGTCGTTGAACTGGACCTCTCCAGCGTTGAACCGGTCCTGGCGGGTCCCAGGAGACCTCAGGACAGGGTGACTCTGTCGGGGTTGAAGGAGAACTTCCTCTCCTTCCTGGAGAAGAGCGGGAAGAAAGCCCCGGAGAGGGGAGACCACGAAGAGGCGTGCTGGGCGGAAGAGGGGGGATGCGTCCTCCCCCAGAGGCACGAGGCGTGGGAAGAGGAACTCCATTCGTCGGACGATACCGTGCGGATAGAGACGCCCGACGGAATCGTCTATCCCGTCACCCACGGAAGCGTCGTCATCGCCGCCGTGACGAGCTGTACCAACACATCCAATCCCGCGGTCATGATGGCGGCGGGCCTCCTCGCCCGAAACGCGGTCAGGAGGGGTCTTCAGGTGAAGCCCTGGGTGAAGACCTCCCTCGCCCCGGGGTCGCGGGCGGTGACAGATTATCTCTCAGAAGCGGGACTCCTCCCCTACCTGGAGGCTCTCCGCTTTCACGTCGTCGGCTACGGATGCACTACCTGCATCGGCAACAGCGGTCCTCTGCCGCCCCCCATCGCCAAGGCGGTGACGGAGGGAGACCTGGTGGTGGCTTCCGTCCTTTCGGGGAACAGGAACTTCGAGGGGAGGATAAACAATCTGGTTCGGGCGAACTACCTCGCCTCTCCCCCCCTCGTCGTGGCTTACGCCCTCGCGGGGAGGGTCGACGTCGACCTGGAAAGAGAACCTCTCGGGCACGACACCTCGGGGAAGCCCGTGTATCTCCGGGAAATCTGGCCGTCCAGGGAGGAGGTGGAGGAGCTCGTCGCCCGACACGTGACCTCCGTGAAATTCAGGGAGACTTACAGCGACGTCTTTTCCGGAAGCGGGGAGTGGCAGGAGCTTCCCGTGCCTGAAGGCGCCCTCTACGAGTGGGAGGACACCTCAACCTACATAAAGAATCCTCCGTACTTCGAAGATTTTTCTCCCGAGCCCCCTCCCCTCGAGGACATCCGGGGAGCCCGGGTCCTGGTCCTTCTGGGAGACAGCGTCACGACGGACCACATCTCCCCGGCCGGTGCAATTCCCGTCGACAGCCCGGCGGGCCGGTATCTCCTCTCAAAGGGGGTGAAGCCGGAGGAATTCAATACCTACGGTTCGAGGCGGGGCAATCACGAGGTCATGATACGGGGAACGTTCGGGAACGTGAGGTTGAGGAATCTCCTCCTCGACGGGGTCGAGGGAGGCAGGACCGTTCACCTCCCTGACGGGGAGGAGATGTGGATATTTGACGCGGCGGAAAAGTATTCGGAGGAAGGGGTCCCTCTTATTGTCATCGCCGGGAAAGAATACGGGACCGGGTCTTCCCGCGACTGGGCGGCGAAGGGGACGCGACTCCTCGGCGTGAGGGCCGTGCTGGCGGAGAGTTTCGAGAGGATTCACCGCTCCAACCTCATCGGGATGGGTGTCCTCCCCCTCCAGTTTCTCCCCGGACAGGGGAGGGAAAGCCTCGGCCTCACGGGGAGAGAGGAGTACACGATTGAGGGGATAACCGACCTGAAGCCGGGGGGAGAAGTGACGGTCACGGCTGTGGGACCGGGGGGAGAAAAAAAGAAGTTCACCGCCGTCGCGAGAATAGACTCCGATAAGGAACTTCACTATTACAGGAACGGGGGGATACTCCCCGCGGTCCTGAGGGAATTTCTGAGGGGAGAGAAGTGAAGAAGGGGATAACCGGCCTGTCCATCACAGGTGCTCTCCTGGGCGCGGTGGGGGCGTCTCTCTGCTGCGGGGGGCCACTCGTCCTCATCATCGCGGGGACGGGAGGCGCGTGCATCTCCAGCCTTCGCTTCCTCGCCCCTTACAGGCCTTACTTCGTGGCACTCTCTCTCCTGTCTCTCGGGGTCGCCTGGTACGCCGTCTTTTTCCGGAAGCCGAAGGGCCCGACGGGGGCCTACTGCCGGTTTCCCCGGCTGACCCGCTACTCGAAGCCGCTCCTCGTCGTTGCCACGATAATCGTCATCGGCCTGATTCTCTTCCCCTACCTGGTTCGGTGAAACCCGGCAGGACGAGCTCGAGAGCAACAGGACCAACGAACATCCGTACAACCGAAAAACCGGAAAGTCCGAATAAAACCGGTAGGGGCAGGTCGTATCACCGATAAATCCACGAGCCACGGAGCCTCCGAGGCGCCGAACAACCGGAAAACCAGAAAAAGCGAAAAACAAGGCGGGATTTCGGATTTCGGATGTCGGATTGCGGAATGGGGAATTGCAGATTGAAAACCGGCAAATAGGTTTTGAGAAAAACCGTAGGGGAGCGGTTTATCCGCTCCCGTTTCATGAACGCGGGGTTGCACCTGAGCGGAGTCGAAGGTTATCCGCTCCCGTCCAATCACCACCGAGGCACCGAACCTCCGAGCCACCGATCAACCGGAAATACAAAACACCATCAAACACCGTAAGGGAGCGGTAGGATCTGAGCGGAGTCGAAGGTTAGCCGCTCCCGTCCCATCTTCCGTTGAACAGGAAATTAACCTGTTGACGGGGAGAACTGAATTAGTGTATAAACATATTTAAATATTACTTGAGGTGTTCCTTGAAGCGAATCGTTCGGTTGCTGAAGGTGGTGGGCGACGAAAACAGGTTGAGGATACTGAAACTCCTCCAGACGAGGGATATGTGCGTCTGCGAAATCCAGCACATTCTCGGCCTGTCCCAGCCCGCCGTTTCCCACCACCTGAGGACTCTCTCCAACCAGGGGCTGGTGGACTCGACGAAGGAGGGGCTCTTTATCAACTACCGCCTCGCCCTGGACCGCCTCCCGGAGGGGGAGAGGAAGATTCTCCAGTGCATCCTGGAGAGCCTCATGGGAAGTGAGCAGGTGGAGAGGGACAGGGACCTGGCCCTGAAAATCACAAGGGAAGAGGTGACGGGGAAAAAGTAACGGAGTGGATATTTTTTTTGCTGAATATATTTAAGTATTTAAATGTATTGAATTCATAATCCAGCCCGGAGTTGGGCGGAGGGTAGAGAAAAATGGAAATTATAAGCAAACTCATCTCTTCGGGTTTCGACGCGCTCCTGGAGTACCTCTCCTATCACGTGCTCACCTGTCTCGTGCCGGCGTTTTTCATCGCAGGGGCGATTGCCGTTTTCGTCTCGAAGGAGTCGGTGCTGAAATACTTCGGTCCCCGGGCAAACCGGGTCCTTTCCTACGGCGTCGCCTCCGTGTCGGGGACGATTCTCGCCGTCTGTTCCTGCACCATCCTGCCCCTCTTTGCCGGTATCTGGATGTCCGGGGCGGGTCTGGGTCCGGCCATCGCGTTCCTCTATTCAGGGCCCGCCATCAACATCCTCGCCATCACGTACTCGGCGAAACTCCTGGGACTCGACCTCGGTATCGGCCGGGCCGTGGGAGCCATCCTCTTCTCCGTCGTCATCGGGCTCATCATGGCTTTCATCTACCGGCGTGAGGAGATGGAGAAGAGAGCGGATGCGGAGGATGAACCGCTCATCGTCACCGATGAGAGGGGGAAGAAGAAATCGCTCCCCGTTTACGGGGTCTTTTTCGCTGCCCTCGTGGGAATCCTCATCTTCGGCGCGTCGAAAAAGGTGTTTCCCACGGGATTGTCTTTCCTCGTCCTGGGCGGGGTGGTCTACCGCTACTTCGACGGGGAGGAGTTGAAACAGTGGATGAGGGAGACCTGGGACCTGGCCGTCAAGATTTTCCCGGTCCTCATCGTGGGGGTGTTCATCGCGGGGGCCCTCAAAGCGGTGATTCCCCCCGAAAGTGTGGCCCGCCTCGTGGGAAACAACGGCGTCGTGGCCAACCTGATTGCCTCGGTGACGGGGACCCTTTTCTATTTCTCGACCCTCACGGAGGTGCCCATCATCAGGGCTCTCATGGACATGGGAATGGTAAAGGGACCCGCGCTGGCACTCCTTCTTTCGGGTCCCGCGCTGTCGCTGCCGAGCATCATCGTCCTTTCGAGAATCATGGGGCTGAAAAAGACGCTCGTCTACGTGGCGCTCGTCGTCGTCTTCTCCACGGCGGCGGGAATGCTCTTCGGGGCGGTGGCGGGGTGATTCTCCTGTGGCCAAAACAAACTGTAAACTCGAGAGCCGGTGAGAAGGAGTGAATTTTAAAAGGAAGGGGAACTGGCAGTGCGGAACTGTGAGTGCGGATTGCGGAGTCTTATTCGGCGGAGAAGATTCCGCGTTCTGCACTCCACAATCCCAAATAGATAGGGAGGTGTGATGATGAAAATCGCGATTCTCGGGCCAGGATGCGCCAAGTGCAGGAAGACGGAGGAGGTCGTGAAGAGGGCCGTCGAGGAGATGGGGGTGGAGGCGACGATTTTCAAGGTGGAGGACATAAAGGAAATCATGAAGTACCGGGTGATGATGACCCCGGCCGTCGCTGTTGACGGGAAGGTGGTCATTGCGGGGAAGGTCCCCAGCTTGGAAGAGGTGAAGAAGGTGCTGGGGGGCGCGTGAATGGACGAGCCTCCGAGGCTCAGAGCATCCGATTGAATGCGGATTGCGGAGTGCGGAATGCAGAATGCGGAATCTGTCATCGGACCGATGAGCCTCCGAACATCCGAACCACCGAACCTCCGGTCCTCCGAACAACCGCAAAATCCGTAGGGGAGCGGTGGGATCTGAGCTAAGTCGAAGGTCATGAAATTCACGAGGTTCTCGAGGTTCACGAACCAGCGGACTGACGAGCATCAGAGCGTCCGATTAAATG
>RFHC01000038.1 GCA_003696505.1 Deltaproteobacteria bacterium | reverse complement strand
GGAGGGCGGAGAGTGGTTGAGGTCAGGGCAAACCTCATAACTGCGGTCCTCTACCGGGAGGAGGAAGTTTACCGGAGGGCCGTAGACGAATTGGCGCGCCTCTGGGGAGAGGTGGATTTCGCCGGTCCCCCCCGCCCCTTCACGGCGACGGACTACTACGCCGGGGAGATGGGCGAGGGTCTCGTGAGGAGAATCGTTTCCTTCGGGCCCCTCGTGGACCCCTCCCGCCTCCCCGGATTCAAGCGAGAGTCGTCCCGGGTGGAGGACCTCTTCCGGGAAGGGGGAAAGCGGAGGGTGAACCTCGACCCGGGATACCTGGACTTTCACAAGGTGGTCCTGGCCTCGTGGAAGGAGAGGGGGAACAAAATCTACATGGGAGAGGGAGTCTGGGCAGACGTGATTCTCTTTTTTCACCGGGGGAGGGTCATCCCGACGGAGTGGAGTTTCCCCGACTTTCGCTGCGGGACCTACGACAGCGAACTCCTCGAAATACGCAGACGGTACAGGGAGAAGATGCGCGGAAGCCTCCGGGGGTAAGGGCCCGTCAGTGGCGGGAGCGCCGCACGGGGAAGGGCTCGATTCCGGCTTCCCTGAGGATTTTTTCGTATCGCTTCGACTTCAGAATCAGGTACTTTTCGTATATCTTCAACAGGTCCTGCTCTGACTGGACCATCAGTTTTTCGCTCAGGTCCATGTAAACCTCGACAAGGCTGGGGAACTTCTCTGCAAGTTCGCGAAACATCCGCGTGAACGTGTCCTCCGGCACGGGGGAGAAACTCCGGAGCGCCGTCTCCACGCTCGAGTAGGCCGACGACCCGAGGGAGATGTAAACCTCCATGTCGGCGACTTTCCTCTGGAGGAAGTCGGAGAAGAAGCCGGTGAGGAAGAGGCAGAAATCACCGATCATCCGGTGTTCCCTGACCCGCTCGCCTGCGGATTTCTCCAGCGCCCGGAGGAAGCGGACGCTTAAGGGCTCTTCCGGATTTTCCCGCTCGAGGGAGAATGCCCGCCGGGACCAGGTGAACTCCTCGAGGATGTCGAGGAGGTATGCCCGCGTTTCTTCCAGCACCTCCGTGGAGGTTTCCCTCAGGGCCTCGTCGAGCCTCTGGGAGAAGAATTCCCTCAGCGAACCTGTGGGCACCACCTTCCTCATGGCTCCTCCACTATATATAACGCTGTTTTATAAAATTGTCAACGGGAGCCATTCACGTCCATTTCCATATTATAATATCGGCAGACGGAGGAGCCTTATTGAGGGGGGTGGAGGATGGACGTTTTCGAAGCGATTCGGAAAAGGAGGAGCGTCAGGCGTTTCCGGGGTGACGAGATTCCTGAGGAGGCTCTCGAGAAACTCGAGGAAGCCCTCATCTGGGCGCCGTCGGCCGGCAACCTTCAGAGCAGGAAGTTTTACTTCGTCTTCCGGAGGGATTTGAAGGAGAAGCTCGCCCGGGCGGCTTACTACCAGGAGTTCGTGGCTGAGGCTCCCCTCGTCGTCGTTGCCTGCATGGACCGGAGGATTTCCCTCCACTACGGCGAGAGGGGACTCTCCCTCTACGCCCCTCAGGACGTTGCCGCCTCCGTCCAGAATCTGATGCTGGCGGCGACCGGCCTCGGTCTCGGGAGCGTCTGGGTGGGCGCCTTCAAGGAGAGGGAGGTGGCAGAGGTGATGGGACTGCCTGAAACCCTGAGGCCTCTCGCCCTCGTCCCCGTTGGATATCCCGGCGAGGACCCGAGCCCTCCGCGGAGGGTTTCCCGGAGTGAGGCTGTCGTCTACGTGAGGTGACCCGTGAAGGAGAAGGAGGAGAAAAAGAAGGCTCCTGAGGGAGAGGAGAAAGAGGCTCAAAAGGGGAAGAGAAAACCGAAAGTCCGTGTTCTCCCCTGGCCGGCTCTCCCCATTCCGACGCCGGAAGAGGTTTACGGGAAGGAGGAGTAAGGGGGCACCGGGGCTCCGGAGAGGGGACGGTATGTGCGGAAGGTTTACTCTCATTCACAGCGTCGAAGCTCTCGTTGAAGCCTTCGAGATTGAGGAGGTCCTCTTCACCCCCTCCCCCAGTTACAACATCCCGCCGGGGCAGGTGGTCCCCGCCGTCGTCTGTGAGGGGGGAGTGAGGAAGCTCGTGGGCCTTAAGTGGGGGCTCGTCCCCGCCTGGGCGGAGGACCCGAAAATCGGCAACAGGATGATAAACGCCCGCGCCGAGACCGTGGCGTCGAAACCCGCATTCCGGGACGCCTTCAGAAAGCGCCGCTGCATCGTCCCCGCGTCCGGTTTTTACGAGTGGAAGAGGGAAAATTCGGGAAAAGAGCCTTACTACTTCTACCGCCCTGACGGAAAGCCTCTCGGGATGGCGGGAATTCACGAGAGGTGGGTCTCTCCAGAGGGGGATGAACTGCACACCTGCGCAATCATCACCGTCGATTCCCTCCCTCCGGTCAGCGAGGTCCACGGGAGGATGCCGCTCCTCCTCGATGGGGAAGAGCTCTCCCTCTACCTGGACCCGGAGGCGCCTCTTCCCCGGGTGGCGCGACTTCTCAGTTCCTTCACTCCTCCGCCCCTTTCTTGCCACCGCGTATCCCGGGCCGTTAACTCTCCCGCTGTGGACGCGCCGGTCTGCATCGAAAGGGTTTAAAACGCAGTTTTTCTCCATAGAGTCCGTGGGATAGAATGGAGTGAGAGACCAGGGAAAGGAGGGTCCCATGGGCCAGGTCGTCTTCCTCTTCCTCGGATCGCTGGCGATAGGAATCGGGACGGGCGTTTTTGCCTTTTCCCTCCTCTTGAGAGGGGCGCGGGCAGAGAGGGCCGGCCCCGACAGGGTGAGGGTGCGCCTCCCCTTCCTGGGTGATTACTTCTTCTCCCCCGGCGAGAAGGGGAGAGGGCTCTTCGTCGACGACGCTCTGACGGTGAGGGAGAAGCTGCGCTTCCTCTCCCGCTTCCTCGACGTCGACCTCGCCCTGCACTACGCCAGGGAATACGACATCACCTACCTCGGTTTCGAGGGCGACAGGGAGGACGGGTCCTGGTCTCCCGGGAAACTCGCCTTCTACGTCCCTTCGACGACGGATGCGGGGGGTTACAGCGTCTTCCTCAACCCCGACCTGGACCGGGCTGGCGTGGCGGAGAAGCTCTCCCGCGAGGTGGGTGAGTCCATCTCTCCCGACGAGGTCTACCCCTTTCTCTTCCTCCACGAGGTGGGTCACACGAAGAAAGCGGGGAATCAGAACTTCTACGCCGCCGTCGTCAACCTCGCCCTCTCCGGGAGGATGCGCTCCCTCAGAAAGAGAAGGGAACTCTTCGCCCTCCGGAGGAAAATAGAGGAGCACGCCGACAGGTTTGCCCTCCGGGAGTTGAGGGCCTGGCGCCGGAAATCGGCCTCTTTCGGTGAGCGGGGAGGTCAGACCCCGTCCCTTCCCGCGTGAGGAAAAAGAAAAGGGCGGGAGGCGAAACTCCCGCCCCGCTGAGGCAGGACCCGTCCGGGACTCGTCACTTCTCTGCAGCCTTCTCCTTGATTCCCGCAATCTCCTCCAGCATGTCCGTCGTCACCGACTTCGGACGCTCGATGGGGTAGCCCAGCGCGCGGTCCCACACGATATTCGACAGGACACCCAGCGCCCTCCCGATGCCGAAAAGGACCGTGTAGAAGTCGTACTCCCGAACGCCGTAGTGCCACTGGATGCACCCGGAGTGAGCGTCCACGTTGGGCCACGGGTTCTTCGCCTTCCCGTGCTTCATCAGGACCTCGGGGACGACTTCAAAGAGGAGGCTCACCACCTGGAATATCGGGTCGTCAGGCAGGTGCTTGAGGGCGAACTCCCTCTGGGCCATGTACCTGGGGTCGGTCTTCCTCAAAACCGCGTGACCGTACCCCGGAATCACCTTCCCGCTGTTCAGGGTGTCCCAGCAGTACTGCTCCAGCTCCTCCT
>RFHC01000222.1 GCA_003696505.1 Deltaproteobacteria bacterium | reverse complement strand
GTTTCCTGGTTTTTGTTTTTCCGGTTGTTCGGAGGCTCTCTGGCTCCGAGGCTCGGAGGATCGGAGGCTCTGAGGCTCGGTGGTCCGATGACAGATTCCGCATTCCGCATTCCGCAATCCGAAATCCCGATATTTCGGTGTATCGTTGGTTCGGCGGTTCGGATGCTCGTCTGTCCGATGACAGATTCCCCATTCCCCATTCCGCACTCCGCACTCCGAAATCCCGGGAATCTTACCTGTCAGTTTCGCCGTCTCTCTGTCTTCCCTGGAGGGAGAGGGGGAGTTCCAGGTTGTTCTCTTCCATGAGGCCCTTATCGGTGAGGATTTCCTCCGTTGGTCCGTCTGCGGCCACTTCTCCTTCCCTGATGACGATGCTCCTCTCGCAGACGTCGAGGATGAGGTCCAGGTCGTGGGAAGCGATGATTTTCGTGTGCTCGAACTTTCTCAGGAGCCCTATCAGGTCCCTCCTCGACCGGGGGTCGAGGTTCGACGAGGGCTCGTCCATGGCGAGGATGTCTGGCTCCATGGCGAGCACCGTGGCGATGGAGACAGCTCTCTTCTGTCCTCCTGAGAGATGGTGCGGTGCCTTCCCCGCCAGATGGAGGCACCCGACGGTGGAAAGCGCCCGTTTCACCCTCTCGTCCGTGGATTCCGGACTCAATCCCAGATTGAGGGGACCGAAGGCAACGTCCTCGTAGACCGTCGGCATGAAGAGCTGGTCGTCGGGATTCTGGAAAACGACCCCCACCCGTCTCCGCAACTCCTGCCGGGTCTTCTTCGTCAGGGGAATTCCTCCGATGACGACCTCCCCCTCTGTCGGGAGGAGGTAGCCGTTGAGGAGCATGAGGAGGGTCGACTTCCCCGCCCCGTTGGCGCCGACTATGCCCACCGATTCGCCGTGGAGGATTTGGAAGGAGATACCTTTGAGCGCCCGCGTCCCGTCGGGGTAGGTGAAGGCCACATTCCTGAACTCGACGATGTGGTGGCTCATCTCATCCCCCCAACACCCATCTCCCCACGATGAGGGGAAAGTCTACGAAGCGGAGGAGGAGCGTCCCTCCCGCAACTCCCAGGAGGAAGAGCAGGTCCGCACCGGAGAAACGGAACGTCCTCAGAGAGGTTACCTTTCCCTGGAAGCCCCGGGAGAGCATGGCGTGGTAGACCCTCTCGGCCCTGTCGAATGACCTCACGAGGAGGGTTCCGAAGAGGGGCACCGTCTTTCTCCACTCCCGTCCTCTCCCTCCGAAGGAGCGGTTTTCCCTTGCCCGCACCATTCTCATCGCCTCTTCAGCGAGGACGAAGAGGAAGCGGTAGAGGAAGAGGAGCTGGGTAACGAAGGCGCGGGGGAAACCCATCCTCTCCAGGGCCTCGCAGATGCCGGGGAAAGAGGTCGTGGCAACCAGGAGGAGTGCTGTGCTCACGGTGAGGGTGAACTTGACCATGATGGAGGCGAAGGAGACCCACCCGGCGGTGACGGTGACCCCGAAAAGAGAAAAGGCCGGAGCTCTATCGAGGAGGGGGTTGAATATCCCGATGAAAAGGGCAAAGGGCGATACGAGGAGAATTTTTTTCGCCACGAATCGGAAGGGGATGTCTCCCAGCACGAGCACGAGGAGGGGGAAAAAGGAGAGGGGGAGAAGCCTCAGGACCTCGTAGCGGGGGAAGGAGACGACGGCTGTGACGTAGATGAGGGATGCCGTGACCTGTGCCCGGGGGTCGATGCGGTGGATGGGAGAATCCCGGTATGAGAGACAGTCGAGCGTGCCGAGAGCGAAAAATTCCCTGTCGAACATGGGGGATTATCCTCCTTCCGCCCTGCCGCTTCGCTTCCGCCTCACGATTTTCACGGCTCCTGCTGAAAGGACCACCGCGGCCAGGACGATGAGGGATCCCACGACTCCCGAGAGAGATGTCCCCACTTTTTCCGAAGTTTCCGGAGAGGTGGCGGCAGATGCGCCCTCTCTCCCGGGAGGGAGGGAGTAGTCCGGGAGGAGAGCCGTCTTCTCCTGGACTTTCTGGAAAATGGCATGGACGCCTTTCTCCGGCGCCTCGAGTTCCGTTTTCCCCGTCACCTTCTCGATGGACCACTCCAGGCCGTCGGGATATTCGGAGGCATACCAGGAGAGGATTCCCCCGGTCAGGATTGCCAGGACGAGGAAGGTGAGGACGAGTCCTCTCACGGGGAAAGATTTCCTCTTCCCCTCTCCCTCCTCGTGCTCCAGCACCTCCGGCCGCTGGGCCCTGACGAAGTTGACGATTCCCGCTGTCACGAGCCCCTCCACGAGGCCGATTGCCAGGTGCACGGGGAGCATGAGGAGGAGGAAGGTCCCGAAGGTCAGGTCCGTTATTCCAGAGAGGAGGGTTTCGATGACGACGGAGAGTGCACCCAGTTCGAGGGAGACGACGCTTGCAGCTATTGCCGCAGCCGTTATCCTCCCCGGCGTCATTTTCTTCTTTACGAGCGGTCTGTAGATGAGAGGGTATGCGACGAAGCAGGGGTAGAAGGCCATGTTCCATATGTTCGCCCCCAGGGCGAGGAGTCCCCCGTCAGCGAAAAAGAGGGCCTGGACGGTCAGGACGGATGCCATGACGAGGAAGGCAGGATACGGTCCGAGGAGAATGGCCAGGAGCATGCCGCCGGCGAAGTGGCCGCTCGAGCCCGTCCCCGGGATGGTGAAGTTGATCATCTGGGCGGCGAAAACGAAAGCGCCCATCACCCCCATGAGGGGGACGAGCTTCTCGTCCGATGCTTCTTTTATCTTCCCCGCTGAGTACGCCAGGGTCCCTGCGCTTCCGGCCCAGAAAAGCCCTCCCACTGCGGGGGACAGTAATGCATCTGCCATGTGCATCGTTATCCCTCCTTAAAATTAGAATATATAAGTTATGCCTGTCAGGATGGAATAGTCCGTCTCAGGTTTGTTCAGGCCCGCCTTTATGCCAAGATCAACGTCGAAGTTCTCGGACAGGGAATAGATAACGCCGCCGAGTATGAACGCCGGGGGTGTATCGGAAGATCGATCGGCGTTTCTTTCCGCGCCTATGTTGCCGACGATATTGAGCTTTTCCGTAGCCTGCACCTGGGCAGCAAGCGAGGCATGCCAGAGGTCTTCTCTCTCGTCGGCGGTGTTCTCGTTTCGGATGTATCCCAGATTCAGATGGACAGCCCATGGTTCGACCTCTTTTGTTAATATGAAAAAGTAGCTGAATCCAGCCTTACCGGCCCCGAGGCCTTTTTCATCATCCCCTGTCGGGAGCGATAAACCTGGCTTCAGTGCGAGACTCAACCCATCCTTACCGTAAAACTTCCACTTCAACTCCAGCAATACATCGGAGATTCCGTTCTCCGTCGTCGTGTTGCCCGCATCCTTCACCCGAATAAACTGGTACGGTATCCCGAGCACGAGGTCGACACTGTCGAGCACTCCGTAAGAGAGGATCGTGGCTAATTCAGTTGCGTCTTCCTTGACTCCGCCTTCGTCCTCGCGTGCAAACTCTCCGTTCACCTCTAATTGAAGTTTCCCCTTCCCCTGCGTCCCCGTATCGTCAGTGATGAGCGGGTGTGCCGCGAAGGCCGATAAATGGAACAGACATGCCAGGGCAAGAACCGTCAGAAATACTTTTACCCTCATGGCGGTGCCTCCTGATAACGTAATGAGTTCCACAAAAGGGGTAACGCTCTGTAGTCGTCATGATTTGATCTTCGTAATACGAATAATCAATTAGTATTACTGCAAGGGTAAAAAAATTACTCAAGCCCCCAACCCGGTGTTGTAATGACTAGCTTCCCGTGCTTTACGCCTTTTGTTCCGATGAGACGGTCCGCCATCTCGCGCACCTCCCGCACGCGCCCCCGGACGACGATGACTTCCAGGCAGTTGTGCTCGTCCAGGTGGTGGTGGAGGGTCGACTCGATGAGGGCGTAGTAGTCGTGCTGGAGGTCGACGAGCCGGTCCGTCAGGTCCCGCTGGTCGTGAGAGTAGACGAGAGTGATGACTCCTATCCCCTCTCCGTCAGGAGAGCCGGTTTCTTCCTTTACCAGGGAGTCCCGAATGAGGTCGCGAATCGCCTCGCTCCTGCTGGAATAACCCTTCCTGTTGATGAGGTTGTCGAATCTGCCGAGAAGGTCTTTCTCGAGTGATATGCTGAACCGAACGACGGGCACGGTAACACATTTCTCCTTTTTGTGTTACCGTAACATAGATTCCCGGAACTCGTCAAGGGACGAACCGAGGGGGGAGGAGAGTTACTCAGAAGGGATTTTCTTCCCGGAAGGGACGAGGATGAGGTGGTGCCGCGCTTTTGCCTTGAAATCTCTCTCTGAAAGGAGGACCGACCGGTACTTCCCATTGAGCCAGAGGGGGAACTGGTCGTCGTATCCATCCTCGAAGAAGAGCCCCGACTGCCCCGTTGTTATGACAACACGGGCATCCTCCGGCTGGATGGGAGAGACAGCGAGCCTGAGAGATGGACCGACGATGGCGGTGAAAT
>RFHC01000221.1 GCA_003696505.1 Deltaproteobacteria bacterium | reverse complement strand
TGCTATCTCGAATGTGAGGATTGCCCTCTGGTCCTTTGTGGTGATGACGACGGCTCGCCGAATATCCACGTCCATCGAGGTAATCGTCTTCGATATCTCAGCCAGGAGCCCCGGCTTGTCGATGCAGAGAACTTTTATCTTCGCGGGACGCGTTGCCTGGGACTTTTCGTGCCAGGAGACCTCTATCCTCCGGGCGGGGTCGGCTTCGAGCACCTTGGGGCAGTCGGCTTCGTGAACCGTTATCCCCCTCCCGCGGGTGATGAATCCCGTTATCGGGTCCCCGGGGAGCGGGTTGCAACATCGGGCAAACCGGATGAGAACGTCGTCCACCCCTTTCACCACTATCGGCTGAGTCTCCCTCCCTGCAACCTTCTTCAGTATTCCCGGCACCTTCAGCTTCCTCTTCCTCTCCTTCTCTTTCTTCACCTCCTCGGGGAAAATGGAGCGGAGGAAGAGATTCATCTGAAACTTCCCGTAACCCACTGAAGAGAAGAAGTCTTCGGGAGTTTTGAACCGGTAATCGCTCAGGAACTTCTCGAACTCGTCGCTTTTGAGGAGGCGGTTCATGGACATCCCGTACTTTCTAATGGCTTTCTCAACGACGTGCCTGCCGAGTTCGAGCGACTTTTCCCTTTCCTCAGCCCTGATGAATGCCCTGATCCGGGAAATCGCCTTGTTCGTCTTGACGAACTTCAGCCAGTCCTTCGACGGTTTCTGATTCGGGTTGGTGATAATCTCCACGGTTTCCCCGTTTCTCAGCTCGTACTTGAGGGGCACCATCCTCCCGTTTACCTTTGCCCCCGCACACCTGTTTCCCACCTCCGTGTGGATGGCGTAGGCGAAATCTACGGGCGTCGAGCCCCTCGGGAGTTCTATCACCTCTCCCTTCGGCGTGAAGACGAAAACCTCCTCGGGGAAGAGTTCTCCCTTGACCCCCTTAACGAACTCTGCCGGGTCCTTCACCTCCTTCTGGAGTTCCACAATCTGCCTGAGCCAGTTGAACGCCTTTTGAGCCCTCTGGTCGCTCTTCCCGTCGTCTTCCTTGTACCTCCAGTGAGCCGCCACGCCGAATTCCGCTATCTTGTGCATCTCCTCTGTCCGAATCTGAATCTCCATCCTCTCCCCTTCGGGTCCGACGACGGTGGTGTGGAGAGACTGGTAGTTGTTCGTCTTCGGCATGGCGATGTAGTCCTTGAAGCGGCCAGGCACGGGCCTCCAGATGTTGTGAACCACGCCGAGCGCTTCATAGCACTCCTTTATCGTCCCGACGATAACGCGGAAGGCAACGAGGTCGTATATGTGGTCAAAGTCAACGTTTTGTCTCTCCATCTTCTTGAAAATGGAATAGATGTGCTTCACCCTCCCTGAGACCTGCCCCTCGATTCCGTACTCTTTCAATTTTTCCCTGAGGAGCGAAATCACGTCGTCGATGTACTTTCCCCGCAGGCGGACTTTTTCTTCCAGATTCCGCTTAATCTCTTCGTACTTCTCCGGGTGGAGGTGTTTGAGGCAGAGGTCCTCAAGTTCGTCTTTTATCCCCCCCATTCCCAGGCGGTGAGCGATGGGTGCATATATGTCAAGGGTCTCCTGAGCAATGGTGTATTGCTTCTCAGGAGAGAGGTGATGGAGCGTCCTCATGTTGTGGAGCCTGTCGGCAAGTTTGATGATGACCACGCTCGGGTCCTTCGCGATGGCGATGATCATTTTCCGGAAACTCTCCGCCTTCTGGCGGGTTACGTCCCTTACGGAAACCCGGCTTATCTTCGTCACTCCGTCGACGAGATAAGCGACCCTCTCCCCGAACTGCTCTCTGATTTCGTCAACAGTCGCAACGGTATCCTCGACCACGTCGTGGAGGAGTCCCGTCGCAACTGTCTCTTCGTCCTGCTCCAGTTCCGCCAGGATGTATGCGACGTTGAGGGGATGGATGAGGTAGGGCTCTCCCGATTTCCGAAACTGCTGGTGGTGGACTTTCGCAGAAAAAACGTAGGCTTTGTGTATGAGGTCCAGATTTGCCTCGGGATTATACGACAATACCCTGTCAACTATATCTGATAATCGGATCATCCTCTGAGAGAAAGGAGAAAGGAGTGACCGAAATTACGGCGTCCCCTTCTTCACCAACCCTTCTGCTATTTCCCGAAGGGCGATGACGACAGGCTTCTCTTTCTTGTCCTCCCGCGAAACGAGGGGTTTCTTCCCCTGATTCAGCTGACGGGCTCTTTTTGCTGCCAGTATAGCGAGCTCGAAGTGGCAGGGTACCTTTTCGAGACAATCCTCAACAGTTACTCGAGCCATTATTTATCCCCTCCAAATTGAGAAACTATTTTTTCGAGTTCTTCTCTCCGGCAGGCGACTCTCTGCCTCTGAGCCTCAATAATGAGAATCGCTTTCGATATTGTCTCATCGAGATTCTCGTTAATAATATAATAATCGTATTCAAGGAGAACCTCAAGTTCTCTCCGCGCAACGGCAACTCGCTTCTCAATCTCGTCGCTTCTGTCCCGACCCCTCTTCAACAGACGCTGAATGAGGGTCTCCCTTCCGGGAGGAAAAAGGGCGATGAGGACTGCATCGGGAAATTTCTCCTTGACAATCCTCCCTCCCTGGACGTCGATTTCCAGGAGGACATCCACCCCCCGGGAAATCTTCTCCTCCACAACTTTCCTGGATGTCCCGTATTTCCAACCGTAAATTTCGGCCCATTCGAGGAACTCTCCCTTCGAGGCCATTTCGTCAAACCGTTCAGGAGAAACGAAAAAGTAATCTATCCCGTCCCTTTCCCCTTCTTTCTTTGGCCTCGTCGTGTAAGAAGTTGAAAGAACGAGCCCCTCCATCCTTTTCACGAGCTCCCGGCAGACGGTGGTCTTTCCCGTCCCCGAAGGAGCAGAAATGACAATCAGGTTTCCCCTGCTCACGGCCTTCTCCTTACTCGACGTTCTGGACCTGTTCCCTCATCTGTTCGAGAAGGGCCTTCCCTTCAACGACGAGGGAAGAAATCCTTGAATTTTGAGACTTTGAGCCAAGAGTATTAAACTCCCGGTTTAACTCCTGTATGAGAAAATCGATTTTCCTCCCAACGGGACCTCGCCTCGTCCTGAGTAGCCTCTCCACCTGGTCCAGGTGCGAGGAGATTCTCCCGATTTCCTCAGTCACGTCAAAACGGTCGAGGAGGAGTGCCACCTCCATCATTACCCTCGACTCGTCGAGCTCCCCCTCGTTCAGGTTAAGTTTCTGGATAAGCGATTTGACCCTTTTTCTCAATCTCTCCACCTTCTCGTCGAGGTTGCTTTCCGCTTCCGTCTTTAACTGTGACGAGAGCGTTCTGAGCTTTTTCAGGATTGAGCGGAGAATCTTCCTGAGATTTTTCCCCTCCCTCTCGCGCATGTCGACAACTTCCCGGCACGCCCTGTGCACACAAGAAAGAACAACATCCCTGAGGCCTTCCACCTCACCTCTCGTTTCTTCTGCCTCCACGACGTCGCGAAGAGAAAGGACGTCCCTCACAGTCATTTCGCCCTCGAGGCCGAACTCCTCTCCAATTCGCCTCCCTATTTCCATGTATTGATGTAAAACGTTCTCGTTCACCCTGAGTGTCACCCACTTCTTTTCCCGGGGAACGACGGAAACATAAACATCGACTTTCCCTCTCTGAAAATACTCTTTCAGCACCTCTCTCACATCCAGCTCGAAGAGCGTGAAGACTCCCGGAAGACGGACGTTGGCTTCGAGAAACCTGTGATTCAGCGTCTTCACCTCGACGACGACGTCCACTTCCCCGTTTGTCTCTTCAGCACGTCCAAATCCCGTCATGCTCCGGAGCATTCTATCTTTTCCTCCCGCGGATTTCCTGGTAGAGACCTTCCCTGACGGACAGGAGAAACTCTTTCATCTCATCTCTCCGGTAATCGGGATAGGTCCACTCGAATTCCCGCATTTCTCCCTTTATATATGCCAGAGTCACTTCCGCGTAAACTCCCTCTCCGAGGTAAATGCGATGGTAATAGTTTTTGAACGTGGAGAGGACGACGTTCTCCAGGGTAACGAGGCCCGGGTCGATGTTAAAGACCCTTCTCCCCTCCCCGTCCTGGTATTTCCTCTCGAGGCTGTAAGCATTCTTCTTTGCTTCAACAAGACAGTCCCGTTCGAAAGTCCCTTTCATGACGTAAAAAATCCGGACCAGGTCATGTCCCATTTCTCTCGCGTAATAATCTGTCACGTCAAAAGGGAAAAGAGGGGAAGTGCTCTCCACTTCCCTCCTCGTCACCCCCACAAGGTCTCTCCTCAGCGATTCCGGATTCACCATCCGGGGAAAGATGACTGTGAAGAAGAGTTTACAGGGTGAGGGCTTCCTCGGATGGCTCACTTCCTCCGCCTCTTCTCGGGAATGGGGCCGTTCTCCTCGAACCGGCGAATGGCTCGAACGAGTTTTTCCACCGTAATGGGAGAGGTGCCCACCTCGCTGACGACGACGGAGGCGGCGATGTTCGAGAGGAGGGAAGCCTCCCTGAGGTCTGCACCGGCGGCGAAAGATGCGGCCACCGTGCTGATAACCGTGTCTCCCGCACCGGTTACGTCGTAGACCTCCTTCGTCAGCGCCGGGATGGAGACCGCCTCCTTCTTCCCTTTTTCGAGAAGCGTCATCCCTTCGGGCCCCCTCGTTACGAGGACGGCACGCGCGCGGGTCCTCCTCATAATGAGCCGACCGGCTTTCAGGAGGTCCTCGTCATTCTCAATCTCGATTCCAGAGAAAAGTTCCGCCTCCTTCTTGTTCGGCTTGATGAGTGTACACCCTTTGTAGAAAGCCACGTCCCTCCTCTTCGGGTCAACAAAGAGGGGGATACCCCTTTCTCGAGCGATTTCCACAACTGCCGAGTATACCTCTTTCGTGAGAGTACCTTTGTTGTAATCAGAAACAATGATGAATCCGGCATCCCGGGAGTGCTCCCTCACTTTGTCAACAAGAAGGGAGTAAGCAGATGACGGAATCGTATCCTTATCCTCCCTGTCAATGCGCACCACCTGCTGGCTGTGAGCGATGATGCGTGTTTTCACAATGGTCCGGTGCCCATCCCCCGAAACGATTCCATCCGGCGCAAGCCCGTTCTTTTTCATGAGGGAGGTAACAACCTTTCCGAAGTAGTCTGCCCCCACAACTCCAACGAGGAGCGTCTCCAGGCCGAGGTAATGAGTGTTCAGCGCGACGTTTCCAGCGCCCCCAACTGCACGGGTCTCCCTCCTGACCCGGACCACGGGGACGGGGGCTTCCGGAGATATTCTGTCCACCTCACCCCAGATGTATTCGTCCAGCATCACGTCGCCGACGACGACGCACTTCTTCCCCTGGAAGCCGTCCACAATCTCGCGGAGACGCTCACCGACCGTCATCGTCCTCTCCGAGAGGCTTTGCCTCGTCTACGAGCATTACGGGGATGCCGTCTCTCACGGGGTACACGAGACGGCACGACTCGCAGACGATGCCATTTCTGTCCTCAGTGAGGGAAACGTCACCCTTGCACGCAGGGCATGCGAGAATTTCGAGGAGTTTCTCATCCATCACTTATCCCCCCTGATAAAACTTACCAGCTCTCCCGTCAGCGTCCCCACCTTGAGGGATGCGTGGACGAGGACGGGTATTCCAGAGCCGTCGTCGAGCGTCCAGGCAGTAACATCGTATTTCTTCGAAGTTCCTCCGTCGATTCTCTCCATATCGGGCTTGATTTTTATCGTATCGAAGACTCCGGCTTCTGTCTTCACCCTTTCTTTCCCCTCTACCTGAATCCTGAGCTTAAACAACTTCTTCCCCCCGTAAACGATGACTTCGGGAGCATCGAAGAGGAGGTCCTTCGTCCTGAGGAAGTAGGCGACGGAGACCGACTCAAAGACGTGGGGGACCACCTTTCTCTCTCCAATCTTCTTCCCGTCCAGAGAGTAATACGTGATAACACCTTTTTCCTGGTCGTAAACGCTCACCTTCTCCTTCACTTTCCCTGACTCTCTCTTCCTTTCCACGACCTTGTGGGGTAGAAGCGATTCCGCATCGATGTAAAAGTCAAAGACGTCGTGTATTTCTTTGAAAAACTTTACGAGCCCCGTGGTCCAGGCTCTGAGCCTGATGTGGTAAAGCCTCCTTTCCCCCTCTTTTTCCTCTCCGACGTATTGAAATTCCGCATAACCTGCCGGGATTCCGAAGAATGAAACCCGATAAACGAGCGTCTCTAAGTCTCTCGCCCAGACGGGTGCTCCCGACTCGTTGAGAAAGGGGTCGTTATCTAAAAGCCCTCCCACCGCAACGGCTGCAGTCAAAACGAAAGCCGCGACGAGACTCAAAACCGTGAAAAACCTTTTTTTCTCCACTCAATCCCTCTCAAGAATTATTTCCGCTGCCTCGCTCACGTCGACAGCGATGAAGTCGGGGAGGCCAAGCGGGTCGTCGATGATTTCTTTCTCGCGGGAACCGTATCCCGTCAGGACGAGGACACTCTTTATTCCCGAGCGCTTTCCCAGGAGAACGTCAGAGTACTTATCTCCCACGACATACATCTTTTCGGCAGGAGGAGGGGATTCAATAAACGAGAGAGCCGTCTCCACCATGGCCGTCCCCGGCTTCCTGCAGGGACAGGAGAAGGAGAGCGACGGGATTTTCCCCTCCGGGTGATGGAGGCAGTAGAAGAAGCCGTCGAAAATCTCTCCCTCCGGGTCGATGACTCTCTCGAACTCCCTCCTCACTTCGTGAAACGCCCTGACCGGGATAATGCCCTTTGCCACACCTGCCTGATTGGATACGAGAAAGAGGGCACATCCCTTCTCTCTCATCTTCCTCAGTGCCTCCCGGGCCCCCTCGAATACCTCTATCTTCCCCGCGTCGGAGAGATAACCGTCGTCCCGAATTATCGTTCCATCCCTGTCGAGAAAGACCACCCTCTCCGGCTTCTTCACCCTGACATTTACCCTAAAAATCATAGATATCTTCCTCCCCTTCAGGCCTCGTCCTCCACCTCCTGTGAACCCAGAGCCACTGGTCCGGCCTTTCCGATATGACTTTCTCAAACATTCTGTTCATCCTCTCGAGGGAAAGACGAACGAAGGTCTCTTTTTCTTCACGGGGAGGGTCGAGGGGCTCGTAAAACCTGACCCTGTGCCGGAGCTTTCCCTCGCGGAAAGCGAAAACCGGAACCATCGGCGAGCCCGTAAGATAGGAGATGCGAGGGATTGCGTCAAGGGTGCACGCCTTAAGTCCGAAAAAATCTACAAACTGCCCCCTGTTTCTGTGGGTGTCCTGGTCGAGGAGAACCCCTATGATTCTCCCTTCCCTCAGGGACCTGATGATTTCCCTGGCGGCGTCAAATTTCACGATGACCCTGTTTCCCCCGAGCTTTCTTTTCATGTTGATGTATTCGTTCAAGAACGTGTCCTTCTGAGGCCTGACAACGACGTCGATGGGCTTTACCCTCTTCCCAAAGGCGTAGGCCATGAGCTCCCAGTTTCCGAAGTGGCCCGTCACGGCGAAAACTCCCCTTCCCTTCTCCCACGCACCGAGTATGTTCTCAAGCCCCTCGAATTCCACCTCGTCGACGAGGCGGTCTCCTTCTTTCGTCCCGAGTTTGATAATCTCCGCCACCGTCAGGCCCAGGTGCCGGTACATCCGGGAAACGATTCTCCGTTTCTCTCCCTCTTCCAAATCGGGGAAAGCGATGGAGAGGTTCTTCAGCGCTATCTGCCTGTGCCTCTTATCCAGCCTTCCCACAAGCCCCCCGAGGGGCTCGAAAACAAAGGAAAGGAGCGGGAGAGGAAGGGATTCGAAAAATTTAACGGCTGTCCACTTCACTCCACGACCCCCGCCATCCGGAGGAGTTTGTCGACAAACTCTCCCTCTCCGCTCACCTCGAGACCCATCCGGAGAGCCCATATCTCCCCGAACTCATCGGGGGGCAGTTTCACGATGTCCTTTTCCGTCGTCAGGAGGGGGGCACCTCCCGACTCTTCCCTCAACTCTTCCACCGCTTCCCGGGTGTAGCGAACGTGGTCGGGGAAATTCTTCTCTCCAACGACCTCCACGCCCGCATCGACGGCGAGACGGCGAAACGATTCGAAGTCCGCGACGCCGGCAAAAAGGAAAAAACTCCGGGTGTCTCCCCTGAACCCATTCCCCCTGTTGCTAAATATCCCTTCGGGAATCACCCGGGAGAGAAAGAGTTCCCCTGCAAATCCGAACCTTCTCACGTGAGGCAGAACATCTTCTGCGCTGATTCCTCCCGGGGACTTCGTAACCACGATGACCCGGGCGTACCTGAGTGAAACCGGGTCCTCCCTGAGGCGGGCCCTCAGGAGAAGGTTTCCGAGGCGGGATATGTCCTTCCAGGGGAGAAGCACCACGTCCACTTCTTTTCTGATATGGAACTGCTGAAATCCGTCATCCAGGAGGAAAAGATCGACCCGACCACTCCTTTTCACTTTTTCAGCCACGGAAACCCTGTCGGGCGAAACCCCCAGGGTCAGGCCCGGACACCTGATTTTCAGGAGAAAAGGCTCGTCCCCCACATCCTCCCAGGATGGGGGAATCTCGCCGGGGAGAAACACCCTCTCTCCCTCTCCCTTCCTCCTGTATCCCCTCGACAGAACTGCCACACTCATCCCCCTCTCGAGGGCCTTCTCCGCTATGTGGAGCACGTGAGGAGTTTTGCCTGTCCCGCCAAAGTGAATGTTGCCGATGGATATGACCGGAGCGGGGAATTCCCGTTCTCTTCCAAGGAAGCGGGTTACTCTCCTCCGGAGAGCGTTGAAGAGAGAAAGCGCCATTACCCTCTCCCGTCGGCAAATATCCTCTCTACCACCCTATCGCACACTCCCCTGTTTTCCTCAACTACCAGTCTCCCCCTTTCTCCTGCTCTTTCGAGACCAACGGGGTCATCAAGCAGGCGTGACACCACGACTTTCAGCTCTTCAGGGTCCCTCACGACGAAGAGGGCTCCTTTCCCCTTGAGGACCTGCGCAATCTCTTTCACGTTTTCGAGGTGGGGTCCCGTCACGACTGCTTTCCCGTAAAATGCCGGTTCAAGGAGGTTGTGTCCGCCAACGGGCACGAGAGTCCCTCCCACGAAGACAAGGTCCGCTGCGGGGTAAAGCGTCGAGAGTTCTCCAAGGGTATCGAGGATGAGACAGTCTACCCCGTTCGTCACCGTATTTCCGCTCAACCTGGTCCTGCGGAGAGTTTTAAAGCCCATTGACCTTACCACCTCTTCTGCCCTATCGAACCGCTCGGGATGCCGCGGCGCAATGACCAGGAAGATGTCATCCCTGTCTGTGCACAACCG
>RFHC01000220.1 GCA_003696505.1 Deltaproteobacteria bacterium | reverse complement strand
TCCGGTCTGTTCGTGGCGGCGATGATGATGAGACCCTCGTTCGACTCGAACCCGTCCATCTCCACGAGGAGCTGGTTCAGTGTCTGTTCCCTCTCGTCGTGTCCCCCTCCGAGGCCGGCTCCCCGGTGACGGCCGACGGCGTCTATTTCGTCGATGAAGATGATGCAGGGGGCGTGCTTCTTCCCCTGGATGAAGAGGTCGCGAACACGCGCGGCGCCGACGCCGACGAACATCTCCACGAAGTCAGACCCGCTGATGCTGAAAAAGGGGACCCCTGCCTCGCCGGCTATGGCCTTCGCGAGGAGAGTTTTCCCCGTCCCCGGCGGCCCCACGAGGAGGACGCCCTTCGGGATGCGGCCTCCCAGGCGGGTGAACTTCTTCGGGTCCTTGAGGAACTCGATGATTTCCTGGAGCTCCTCCTTCGCCTCGTCGATTCCCGCCACGTCTTTGAAGGTCACCTTGTTGTGCGACTCGGTGAGGAGACGCGCCCTGGCCTTCCCGAAGCTCATCGCTTTTCCGCCGCCCGATTGCATCTGGCGCATGAAGAAAATCCAGACGCCGATGAGGAGGAGCATGGGGAGCCACGACACGAGGAGCGTCATGTACCAGGGATTCTCGTCGACGGGCTTTGCCACGATTTTCACGTCGTGGGCCCTGAGAGTCCCGATGAGGTCGGGATAGTCGGGGGCGTAGGTGCGGAACGAGGGGACTTCTTTCTTCAACCCCTCCTTGTACTTGCCGTGAATCTCCTGCCCTTTTATCAGGACCTCGGCAACCTCGTTCTTCTCAACGGACTGGATAAAATCAGTGAAGCTTATCTCCTCGACCCGCGTCTTCTCCGTCTTGAACTGGTTGAAGATGAAGATCATCAGGAGAGAGATGAGGAGCCAGACGATGAGGTTTTTATAAAACTGGTTCAAAAGGACCTCCTTTGTCCTTCTGTAAACGCACTTTTCCCTCTTTTAAACTGGTAATCTTAAACCCGCCTATATTCTAACACAATAATTTTTTCCGTCCCAGCAGTGAGGGGAAGGTGGCTGCTGCGGACGACCCCCGGGACCCAGATGAGCCTATCTCCCGAAAATACAACGGGAATCACCTTTCTCACCTGGAGGGGAATCTTCCTCTCTATGAAGATCGACTTGAGCTTTTTCTCCGATTTCCTGCCGAAAGGGACGACCCGGTCTCCGGGCCGAAAGTTCCTCACGCGGAGAGGGAAAAAGTCGCTGGTCCACTCAAAGGCAGCAACATACCTGTCCCGGACGATGCGCGAAAGGATTCTCTTCATAGAGTCTTTCTCCGATTCCTGAATGACCAGTTCTCCGCCGGCCTCCGGTAGCGGATACCTCCCCGGGCCGGGAATTTCCTCTTCGTAATCGGCGGAAACCTCGTCGGCCCTCTTCACGAAGGCCTCACCGTAGGAGCGAACGAGCACGAGGTCGGGCGTGAGTGAATACTGAAAAGAGGGGAAGTCCCGGACGAGAAGTTCGTCCACCCTGTCTAAGAGCCTCCTTGAGGGCTCCTTCCCCGTTGCCTCCCGGAGAATTTCCTGGAGGAGGAACTTCCTCACGAGTTCCGGAAGAGCCCGGTATTTCCCGACGTCAACAGAGTCCTCCCTCACGACTCCCTTCCGCCGGGCTCCCTCGGCCATTTCTGATACGGCCGTCTGGACCTGGCGGAAGAGGTCTCCCAGGTCGGCCAGGGTCGCCTCCACGTCCCTCCCCGTCACCTCCTTGAGGAGAGGAATGACCTCGTTTCGAATCCTGTTCCGCTCATAGAGGCCCTCCAGGTTCGTCCGGTCCACCCGGTAGCTGATTCCCTCGCTCTCGAGAAATTCCTGGACCTCCCGCCGCGTCACCTCGATGAGGGGACGGACGATTCCGCCTTCAGACACGGGCGGGATTCCCTTAAGCCCCGTCACACCCGCTCCCGAGAGGACGCGCATGAGAACCGTCTCTGCCTGGTCGGTCTTCGTGTGAGCCGTGGCTATCTTTCCCGCCCCCTCCCGGAGAGCAACTTCACGGAAGAAATCGTAGCGGATGCGCCTGGCCGCGTCCTGAAAGTTCTGCCGCCCCAGGTCCCTCTTCCTCACCCTCTTAACGAAAAGGGGCGCATCCAGATAATTTGCCAGGTTCCTGACAAACTCTTCGTCCTCGTCCGATTCGCGGCCCCTCGTCCCGTAGTTGACATGCGCGGCAAGGAGCTGCTCTATCCCGAGGCGCTTCCTGAAGCGGATGAGGAGGTGGAGGAGGCAGACAGAATCCGGTCCTCCCGAGAGCGCGACGAGGACAGAATCTCCGTGTTCGAACATCCCGTATTTGTCGGCTGTGGAGAGGAAAACCCTCTCTATCCTCTTCATCCCCTCCCGTCCCTTCGCCGGGAAAATCCTCTTTTCAGGATTTTACCCTTTCCCGGTACCAGGCAACAGTCCTCTCGAGGCCTTCCCGAAATCCCACCTTCACCTCGTATCCCAGATACTTCCGCGCCAGGGAAATGTCTCCCTGACTGTGCTTCACGTCTCCCGGACGCTCCGGTTCAAAAACAGGATCGGCCTTCACGCCAATTATCTCCTCGAGGTGCGCAATGAGGTCCAGGAGGGAATACCTCTCACCGCAGGCGATGTTGTACGCCCTCCCGCAGGCTTCCTTCGGAGCGAAGCAGGCTTTGATGTTCGCTTCCACCACGTTTTCCACGTAGGTGAAGTCCCTCGACTGCTTCCCGTCTCCGTATATGACGGGCCTCGCTCCGGAGAGAAGGGCGGTGACGAATCGGGGGATAACGGCGGCATAGGT
>RFHC01000219.1 GCA_003696505.1 Deltaproteobacteria bacterium | reverse complement strand
GCATAGCCACGGGGAAGGAAGTGGGGGAGAGGATCTTCGGGACTGCGGCATCGGTGGCTCTCCTCGTGGCTTCTGGAGCGGACATTCTCCGGGTGCACGACCTGAAGGAGATGAAGAACCCGCTCTCTCTCGCGGCGGCTGTGAGGGAGGTGGGGGCGTGCTAGACCTTCTCGCCAGCATCCGTGTGGCCGACGTCATCGACATTCTTCTCGTGGCGTACATCGTCTACCGGATTCTCCTCCTCATCCGGGGAACCAGGGCGGTTCAAATCATCACGGGACTTGCTCTCCTCTTCGGGGTTTTCCTCGTTTCCCGCCAGTTCGGGCTCCTCACCTTCCAGTGGCTCGTGGGAAACTTCCTCGCGTACATCATCGTAATCATGGTCATCCTCTTCCAGAACGAGATTCGGGCGGGGCTTGCCCGCATCGGCCAGGCGAGGTTTATCCGGTCCCGGTCGGAGAAAGACGAGGAGGTTCTGGAGGAAATCATCTCGGCCATCATCGAACTGTCTGCGAGGAAGCGTGGGGCAATCCTCGTCCTCGAGAGAACGATCGGTCTGAAGGATATTTCCGAAAGGGGAATTCCCGTCGACGGGAAGGTGACGAGGGACCTGATACTCTCCATCACGCACCCCGATTCTCCCCTCCACGACGGGGCCATCATCATCTCGGGCGACAGGGTGGCGGCGGCAGGAGTCATTCTCCCCATCAATCAGGAAGTCATGTCCCTTCCCCTGAGGGGGGCGCGGCACAGGGCAGCCCTGAGCATCACCTACGACTCCGATGCCGTGTCCGTCGTCATTTCCGAGGAGAACGGCGAGATAACCCTCTACGTGGAAAAGATGGAGAAGAAGGTTGCCACGGGGGACGAGCTGAGGCTTCTCCTCTACAGGCTCTTCGGGAGGAGGCGGGAGGAAAAGGGAGAGGAATCGGAGGGGGAGGAGAAGCCCGTCCTCTCCGAAGAGGAAGTCCCGGAGGAGGGGAAAACCCCTGCCGGCGACACGGCGAAGTGAGGAGACAGGTGAAGATAGCGTTTCCCAACGTGAAAGAGCTGGTGACGAAAAACTTTCTCCTCAAGGTGCTCTCCCTCGGCATCGCCGTCATGCTCTGGACGTACGTGGCCGGGGAGAGAAACGTCCAGATCGGGCTCATCGTCCCGCTGGAGTTGAGAAACGTCCCGTCCGGGTACATCGTCACGAACAAGGTCCAGAGGCAGGTGGAACTTCGCGTCTCCGGTCCGAAGAACCTCCTCAATTTCCTCAACGCCCGGGAAACGAGCGCTGTCCTCGACCTCTCGTCCGCCCGGGAAGGGAAGAACATCTACCACCTGAACGAGAAGAACTTTAACATCCCGAAGGACATCAAGATACGGAGCACCTACCCGGAGAGTGTTGAGGTCATCCTCGAAAAGTTCGAGAGGAAGACCGTCCCTGTCAGGGTCAGGGTGAAGGGAAAGAAGGACGGGATGGTCGTAACCGTCGACCCGAAGACGGTCACGGTTGAAGGTCCCGAGATTGAACTGAGGAACATCAAACGGGTGTACACCGAGCCCATCGACCTGAAGAGGCTCGCAGAGGTTGGAGATCTGGTCGTTCCCCTCGACGTGACGGGCCGCTTCGTCCGGCCCGTCGGGACGGGGACGGTGAGAGTCAGGATAGAGAAAAAAGAGTCCGAGCAGGGAGGGGAGAAGAAGTGAGGAGGCGTCTCTTTGGAACGGACGGCATAAGAGGGATTTCAAACAGGGAACCAATGACGGTGGAGACCGCCACCCGCGTGGGGAGAGCCGTGGCATACCACTTCAAGAACAGTCACGGCAGGCACCGCATCGTCATCGGGAAGGACACGAGGCTGTCCGGGTATATGTTCGAGACGGCCATCGCCTCGGGGATCATCTCCATGGGGGGCGACGTTCTCCTGGTGGGTCCCCTGACGACGCCGGGAATCGCCTTCATCACGTCGAGCATGCGCGCCGATGCGGGAATCGTCATCTCCGCGTCGCACAACCCCTTCTACGACAACGGGATCAAGATTTTCGGCGGCGACGGATTCAAGCTCCCCGACGAGGAGGAGGCGAGGATAGAGGAACTGATGGAGTCGTCCATCCTCGACGAGTACCGCGCCGACCCGGAGAGCATCGGGCGCGCCTACCGCATCGACGACGCGACGGGCCGCTACGTCGTTTACCTGAAGAACACCTTCCCCCGTCATATGACGCTCGACGGCATCTCCATCGTCCTCGACTGTGCCAACGGAGCGGCATACAGAGCCGCCCCCTCGGTTTTTTCCGAACTCGGAGCACGGGTCCACACGATCGGGGCCGAGCCCGACGGTCTGAACATCAACAGGGATTGCGGAGCCCTCCACCCGGAGAAGGTGGCAGCCGAGGTGGTGAAGAGGGGAGCCCACCTGGGTATCGCGCTTGACGGTGACGGGGACAGGATAATCGTCGTCGACGAGAAGGGGGAGGAGATTGACGGGGACCACATCCTCGCCATCTGCGCCCTCGACATGCTCCGGGAGAAGAGGCTGAAGAAGAAGACCGTCGTCGTTACGATGATGAGCAACGTGGGTTTCGAAATCGCCATGAAGGAAGCGGGAATAAAGGTGAAGAGGACGAAAGTGGGAGACAGGTACGTCCTCGAAGAGATGCGGAGGGGGAATTACAACCTCGGGGGAGAACAGTCGGGCCACATCATATTCCTTGACCACTCCACGACGGGAGACGGAATTCTCGCTGGTCTGCAGCTCCTCAAAGTGATGGTGGAGCAGGGACGGCCCCTCTCGGAGCTGAAGAAAGTGATGGAGACCTTCCCTCAGGTCCTCGTCAACGTCCGGGTTGAGGAGAAAATTCCCCTGGCGAAGCTTCAGGAAACGAAGAGAGCCATTGAGGAGGCGGAGAGGTCCCTTGACGGCAGGGGAAGGGTCTTTGTCAGGTACAGCGGGACGGAGCCGCTCCTCCGGGTCATGGTGGAGGGGACGGACCGGGATGAAATAACCGGCATCGCGAGGCACATCGCCGATACGGCGGTTGAGGAAATCAGGAGGAGGGTATGAAGAAACTCGGCGTCAACATCGACCACGTGGCTACGGTGAGGGAGGCGAGGAAGACGGTGGAGCCGGACCCCGTTTACGCGGCGGTCCTGGCAGAGCTCGCGGGTGCCGACGGAATAACCGTTCACCTCAGGGAAGACCGGCGGCACATAAAGGACCGGGACGTGAGGCTCTTGAAGCAGTTCATCAAGACGAAGTTGAATCTGGAGATGGCGGCCACGGACGAGATGGTCGGTATTGCCACGGAGGTGAAGCCCTACAGCTCGACCATCGTCCCGGAGAGGCGCGAGGAGGTGACGACGGAGGGAGGACTCGACGTGGTCGGGTCTTACGAGAGGATAAAGGATGTGGTGAGTTCTTTGAAAAGTGCCGGAATCGTCGTGAGCCTCTTCGTTGACCCGGACCTGGAGCAGATAGAGGCGTCCAGGCGGGCGGGGGCGGACTACATCGAGATTCACACGGGGAGGTACTGCGAGGCGTTCGGGGGTGAAAAGGAGAAAGAGGAGCTCGAAGCCATCCGCCGGGCAGCCTTCTTCGCCTCCAGCATCGGCCTCGGGGTGAACGCGGGGCACGGGCTCAACTACAAGAACATCATTCCCGTTCTGGAGATTCCGCAGATAGAGGAGTTCAACATCGGTCACTCCATCGTTTCCCGCGCCGTTTTCGTCGGCCTCTACGAGGCGGTGAGGGAGATGGTTCTCCTCATCCGGGGGAAAGCGTGATCGTCGGTGTGGGAGTGGATACCGTTCCCGTAGAGAGGATCAGGAGGCTCCTTGAGAAGTTCGGCGACCGTTTCGTGAGGAGAGTTTACACGGAGCAGGAGAGGGAGTACGCCCTTTCCCGCCCCCGGCGGGCAGCCGAGATTCTCGCGGGGAGGTTCGGCGTGAAGGAGGCGGTGATGAAGGTTCTCGGAACGGGGAAGTCGTCGGGAGTTCTCTGGAGGGACGTGGAGACCGTCCGGGGCGAGAAGGGGAAGCCGGAAGTAAGGCTCCACGGGAGGGCGAGAGAACTGGCAGAAACTCTGGGAATAACGGACGTCCACGTTTCCATCACCCATGATGGAGGGATGGCTGTTGCCTTCGTCGTGGCAGAGGACAGGAGGGAGGTGACGCGATGAGGTGTGTTCTCACGGGAAGAGAAATGGCAGAGGTGGACCGCTACACCATCGAGGTGCTGGGCATTCCCGGAATCGTCCTCATGGAGAACGCGGGGAGGGAAACGGCTCTCATCATCGACCGGAAACTGCGAGAGATGGGAATGGATAGGGAGGGGGCTCCCGTAACCGTCGTCTGCGGGAAGGGAAACAACGGCGGCGACGGTTTCGTCGTCGCCCGGTATCTCACCTTCTACGGATACGACGTGGTGGTTCACCTCCTCGGGTCGAAAGAGGAGGTGAAGGGGGACGCGAAGACGGCGCTTGCCGCCTACGAGAACACCTGCGCGGATGTGATCGAGCACGAGGAGATCATCGACAGGGCGCTGGAGGCAGACCTGACCGAGAGCGTCGTGGTGGTGGATGCGATCTTCGGGACGGGCCTTTCTAAAGAGGTGACGGGAATTCACCTCGAAGCTATACAGCTCATCAACGATTATTCTCCCTTTACGGTGTCCGTGGACATCCCCTCGGGCGTTGATTCGAACACGGGGAAAATCATGGGAGACTGCGTCGAAGCCGACCTGACGGTTACGTTCAATTTCTGGAAGGTCGGGCACGTGGTTACCCCCGGATGCACCTACTGCGGGGAGATCATCTTAGCCGACGTGGGGTTCCCCCCGGACTCCTTCAACGTAGCGAAGCCCGGCGTCTGGCTGGTTGAAGACCTTGACCTCTTTTACTGGCTGGAGGAGAGAGAGCCCGACTTCCACAAGGGAGATGCCGGGAGGGTTTTCGTCGTGGGAGGCTCGAAGGGAATGACCGGTGCCGTCGTGATGGCCTGCGAGGGGGCACTCGCGGCGGGAAGCGGGCTCATTTACGCGGTCGTGCCCTCGTCTCTCAACGACATCTTCGAGGTGAAGATGACCGAGCAGCTGACCATCCCCGTGGACGACGGAGGGAAGGGACACTTCCTGAAGGAGAGCGCCGAGGAAGTGATTGAGTACTTGAAGAGGGCCCACGCCGTTGCCGTTGGCCCCGGTCTGTCGTGGAGAAACGACACGGCAGAACTGGTCTACGAGCTGGTGAGGAGGGTGACCGTCCCGATGGTCATCGACGCTGACGGGATAAACGTCATCTCGGAAAACCCCGACGTCCTCCTCGAGAAAAAGGCGGATATCATCCTCACCCCTCACGAGATGGAGATGGCCCGTCTCCTCAGGAAAGACGTGGAGGATATATCGGGAAACAGGGTGGAAGCAGCGAGAGAGGCAGCCAGGAGGTGGGGAGTCATCGTTCTCCTGAAGGGGTACCGCACAATCATCGCCTCCCCGAAAGGGAGGGTCTTCGTCAACCCAACGGGGAACCCCTACATGGCGACGGGGGGGATGGGAGACGTGCTGACGGGAATCATCCTCTCCTATCTGGGACAGGGTCTGGACCCGATTGGCGCGGCCTGCGCTGGAGCGTATATGCACGGGCTGGCGGGGGACATCGTCGTGCGGAGATATCCCCGCACTCCCGTCGCGCCGCGTCACATCGTGGCATACTACCCCGACGCGATTCGATATATTCTCGGAGGACATCCTGGTGAGGAGAGAAGTGGCGAAGAGTAACGGGGAAGGAGAAGGAGCGGAACTCGTCTTCGTCACTCACTCGCCCGAGGAGACGAGGGCGGTTGCCCGGCGCCTTGCGGCGGGACTCGCTCCGGGGGATGTGGTTTCCCTCGAGGGAGACCTGGGGGCCGGGAAGACGGAATTCGTCAGGGGTGTCGTGGAGCTGTTCGGGCTCGACGGCGAGAGAACCGTGACGAGCCCCACTTTCACGATTATCAACGTTTATGAGGGGACCGTCCCGATTTACCACATCGACCTGTACCGCCTCGAGGGCACTTATGATGAGCTGGAGAACGCGGGGGTTCTCGAGTGCGTAAGCGACGGGGAGGGGATTTCTCTCGTCGAGTGGGGGGAGAGGGCGATTTTGGAATTGCCATCGAATACGATAAGGGTTATTTTAATTCACCTGGGCGAAACAGAACGGGAAATCCGGGTTCTCTTCCCACCGGGAAAGCCCGCGCCCCCGGAGGAGGCATCTTCTCCGAACGCGCAGTGAACATCACCAACACGCCGGAGGTTTGAAGCGATGGCTCTCGTCGTGCAGAAGTACGGAGGCACATCGGTCGGTTCTATTGAGAAAATTATGAACGTGGCAAGGCGGGTGGGGAAGACGAAGGACGCGGGGAACGACGTCATCGTCGTCGTTTCCGCCATGGCGGGCGAGACGGACCGCCTCGTCGGGCTGGTCAATTCCATCACGGACCTCCCCAACGAGAGGGAGTACGACCAGGTCGTTGCGTCGGGAGAGCAGGTGAGCATCGGCCTTCTCGCCATCGCCCTGGAAAGCCTCGGTTACAGGGCGAAGTCCTTCCTCGGTTTTCAGGTTCCCATTTACACCGACTCCGCTCACGCCCGGGCGAGGATTCGGCAGATTGAGACGGAAAACGTGATGAGGGCGATAAACGAGGGATACATCGCCGTCATTGCGGGTTTCCAGGGAATCGACGAGTTCGGCGACATAACGACGCTCGGAAGGGGCGGGTCGGACACGAGCGCCGTCGCAATTGCAGCCGCCATGAAGGCGGACGTCTGCGAAATATATACCGACGTGGACGGCGTCTACACGACGGACCCGAACATCTGCCCCAACGCGAGGAAGCTGGAAAAGATTTCCTACGACGAGATGCTCGAGATGGCGAGCCTGGGGGCGAAGGTCCTGCAGATTCGCTCCGTCGAGTTTGCGAAGAAGTACGGCGTGAGAATCCACGTCAGGTCGTCCATGAACGAGAAGGAAGGAACAATAGTCACAGGGGAGGATGAAATCATGGAAACGGCTGTCGTCTCTGGAGTCACCTATAACAAGAACGAGGCGAAGATAACGATCGTCAAGGTTCCCGACCGGCCCGGAATCGCGGCGAAGATTTTCAAGCCCATCGCGGACGCGGGGATAAACGTCGACATGATTGTCCAGAACGTTTCTCTCGAGGGATTCACGGACCTGACCTTCACGGTGCCGAAGACGGATTACAAGAAGACGATGCTCCTCATCGAGAAGGTTGCCCAGGAAATCGGAGCCGAGAGGGTCCAGGGAGACGATAAAATCGCGAAGGTTTCCATCGTCGGCGTGGGGATGCGGTCCCACCCCGGAGTGGCGGCGAAAATGTTCCGGACCCTCGCGTCCGAGAACATCAACATCCTCATGATAAGCACGTCGGAAATCAAAGTCTCCTGCGTCATCGAGGAGAAGTATACCGAGCTCGCCGTCAGAGTCCTCCACGACGCCTTCGAACTGGGTGGAGAACCGAAGGAAGAGGTATAATCGAAAGTTAAGCGCGGGGAAAAACGGGTCAGGATGAGGGGGCCCTGCCCCCCGTATTTTTTAAATCACGAGGGGAGTTTAGGAGAATGGGCAGGAAGAAGAGAATTCTCATTTACGACACCACCCTGAGGGACGGAACGCAGGCGGAGGACATTTCGCTCTCCGTCCTCGATAAGGTGACCATCGCGAAAAAACTCGACGAGTTCGGCATCCACTACATCGAGGGCGGATATCCCGGCTCAAACCCGAAAGACCGGGAGTTCTTCAAGATAGCCGCCGACATGGAGTGGAAGAACGCGAAAATCTGCGCGTTCGGAATGACCAGAAGGGTGGGGAAGGCCGTCGAGGACGACGCAAACATCCGCATGATGAAGAACTCGAAGGCCCCGGTCATTACCATCGTGGGGAAGTCGTGGGACTTCCACGTCACCACGGCGCTCAGGACGACCCTCGAGGAAAACCTGAAGGCCGTCTACGAGTCGATAGCCTACCTCAAGGAGTTCTGCGAGGAAATCATCTTCGACGCGGAGCACTTCTTTGACGGATACAAGAGGAACCCCTCCTACGCTCTCGAGGTTTTGAAGGCAGCGGAAGAGGCGGGGTCTCACTGCATCGTCCTCTGCGACACGAACGGGGGGACGCTCCCGTCGGAAATTTCTAAAATCGTCCGGCAGGTGAAGAAGAAGGTAAAGGTGCCCCTGGGGATTCACTGCCACAACGATTCGGAGGTGGCGGTGGCAAACTCCCTGGCCGCCGTTGAGGCGGGATGCGTTCACGTCCAGGGGACGATAAACGGGTACGGAGAGAGGTGCGGAAACGCCAACCTCGTCTCCATCATCCCCAATCTGACCCTGAAGATGGGGTATGAAACCATCCCGCAGGAGAACATGGAAAAGCTGACGGAGGTTTCCCGCTTCGTGTCGGAAATCGCCAACGTGGGGCACTTCAAGAGGCAGCCCTACACGGGGCACGCTGCCTTCGCCCACAAGGGAGGGATGCACGTCAGCGCCATCAGGAGGCACCCCGGCACATACGAGCACATCGAACCGG
>RFHC01000218.1 GCA_003696505.1 Deltaproteobacteria bacterium | reverse complement strand
GTTGTAGGGGGAGGTGAGGAAAGCCTCCACCTCCTTGATGGACATCCTGAAGAAGACGACGTAGACGAAGAAACCCATTAGGAAGTACTTGACCGACATGAGGAAGTGGTCCAGGAGGACGGGGACCCTCTTCTTTTTCTTCAGCGCCTTCTCTCCCCCTCTCTCCAGGAGACGGGAGATGAAACCGATGGGGCAGACCCACCCGCAGAGGCTCTTCCGCGTGAGGAGAGCCGACACGACCACGGCGGCGATGATGGTGAGACCCGCGGGGTGAACGTGGTCCCACTTCCCCGTCTGGAGAAAATATCTCAGACCGAGGAGAGAACTGATGGGGAGGAAGCCCTCCACAGCTGAAGGACGGGAGACGGCGGGAGCCCCCCTCACCATCCCCACATAAAAGAAGTAAAACTCAACGCCCACGAGAAGGTAGAAGAGGGTGTAAATTCCCTGCACGACCCACCGGAGGAGGGGAATCCTCTTCCGGAAGGAAACCTTCCCGGAGGCATCTGCGCTCTTTTCCATCACCTTCATGGCAGGAGATACTATAGCACGGGGTCTGGAGAGGAGATATTGACGAGGGTCAAGAGGGTCACCCAATTTTTATGAGGGCAACGCCCACCGCGATGAGGAGAGCCCCCACAAGGCGGGTCCCCCAGAACTTCTCCCGGAAAAGGGCCGCGCCGAGGAGGACCCCGAAGAGGGCGTTCACCTGTCTGGAGGAAGCCGCGTAACTGACCCGTGCCATCTTCAGCCCGAGCCGGTATGTGATGAAGGAGCCGAAGAGGATTGCTCCCGCCAGGAGGACTCGTCCCCCTTCCTCCCGGAAAACTGCGAGGAATTCGCTTCTCCCTCCCCGGACGAGGAGGAGGTTTATCAGGAGGAACAGGCCCAGGATGAAATCGAGGTAGTAGGTGTAGACGAAGACGTCAAAACCGCTCACCCCTTTCTTGTCGATGACCGCGCCGATGGAGTAGAAGAAGCCCGCTGCCAGCGCCAGGAGGACGCCGGGATTCTTCAGGTTGCGGAAGGGGGCGAGCATGCCGGAGAGGCTCACTTTCTCCACCTGAATCGCCCAGGCCCCGAGAAAGACGAGAACTATCCCTGCTCCCCCCAGGGGAGAAATCCTCTCGCCGATGAAGACGTATGCCCAGAGGGGGATGTAGAGAGGGCCTGTCGTCGTCAGAGGATAGGCCAGGGAGACGTCCGTCGTCTCGTAGGAAACGGTGAGGCAGAGGTGGTAGAGGGCAAAGAAGAATCCTGCAGAAATCGCGAGGACGACGAGGCGAAACGGAGGGAGGGGTATCCTGCCCTGCCAGAGGAGAAAGACGATGGAGAAGAGGAAAACAGCGGAAAAGTGCATGAGGATGTTGAAAGAGAGCTTTCTCTGAGAGGTTTTCAATATAACGTTCCAGAGAGCGTGAAAGAGGGCTGAGAGGAGGATGAAACCGAGAGCCGCCGTAGACACTTCAGGCCTCCCCCCTCTGCCTCTCCCCTTCCCCTCTCGGCTTCATAACCTTTCCTCCCTTTGTTTGAATGAATTTTTTTCTTAATTTATACCGGCAAACTCCGATATTATATTCACACGGAATCGGAGGGAAAGGAGAAATCTCCACCGTGCCTTCCCGGATTGTCGAATTTTCATCCTTCCTCCGCAGGGAAAAGGACCTGACGGAGGACGACCTTCTCAAGCGGGCTCTCTCCAAATTCCTCCTCCTCTTCGAGATGCTGGAAGGATGCGTGTGCGCCCGCGTAAACAGCGACGGCACCATGGTGAGGATAGAAGGCCCTTCCGGGAAAAAGAGCGCCTTTTCCCGAAACGAGGAGAAAAACGTCCCCCTGGACCGTCCTCCAACAGAATCGCACCTCGAGAGTCTCCTCCTGACGCACCTCTCTGAATCGTCACTAACGGCGGGTGGCGAGACCCTCTTCGTCCCCCTGAAACGTGAAGGGGAAAACCCGGGAGGAGGAATCCTCTTCGTGGGGAGAGAAGGGGAGAGCCTCGACGAAGTGAAAGACGACCTGGTCGTCTGTGCCGGCCTCCTCTCATACGCCCTGGAAAACGCCAGGATGAAGGAGACAGTCAGGGAGCTCTCTCACCAGAACGAGGTTATCTCAGCCACATCCCGTCTTTCTCCGGCGGTCCAGGAAGCCCGCGCACGGGAAATCGTCCGAAAAGTGGCAGAAATCTCCTCTTCCATCTTCGACAGTCCCCTGACCCTCACCTACAGGAAGGAAGGAGAAGTTCTGGTCCTCGAAGAGGCTCTGTCGAGGAGAGAGACGAGAGGTCGCCTGACCGAAGCTGACGAGGTGAAGGAGATTCCCCTCTCTGAAGAGGGGACGGCCTCGGGGGAGTGGTTTTTCGGCCACGCCTACTACACCCGAAAAGTGGAAGAGCGCCTCCTCCCCATATCCTCACCCATGGGATTGAAGAGAGTTCTCACCATCCCCATTTATCCTTTCGGGAAGGACGTCCACTTCATCGTCCACCTCTTCGACGCCGAGGACCCGGAGCGGTTCGCCCTCCTGGAAAGGATAGCCTCCCCCTTCTCCGAGCTCGCCTCCGTCGCCGTGGAGAGCGAGCTGAACAAGTTCACCCTCTTCACGACGATGAGCGAACTCGCCGAGGAGAAGAAGAAGCTCTCCTGGCTCAACCGTCTATCCCTCCTCCTCGGTTCCTCCCTGGACATCGAGGAATCCCTCAAGAAAGCGGCCAACGAGGTCCTCTCCTTTCTGGACGTGACCCGGTGCGGAATCGCCCTCGTCAGCGAAGGTCAGGACGAGGTTCACCTCCTCTACGTGGGCTCGAAAAAGCACATCGTCACGCCGCCCGGGGGGAAGAGGTTCAGCGCCCGCGACTACCCCAACTT
>RFHC01000217.1 GCA_003696505.1 Deltaproteobacteria bacterium | reverse complement strand
GGTCTATCCCCGTTGGAGAATCGAATCCTGCCTCTTTCATCCACCGAGAGAGGGAGTCGATTCCGGCCAGGAGGCCCAGGTTGTAAAAGTACACGTCGCAGGACTGGACGATGGCGGTCCTCAGGCTCACCTCTCCATGCCCCCCTTTCTTCCAGCACCGGAATGTGGAATCTCCGAGGGTAAACTCTCCGGAGCAGAAAAAGTCGGTCCCCCAGCTCACCATCCCTTCATCGAGGGCAAAAAGGGCGTAAATGGGCTTCACCGTCGACCCGGGAGAGTATCGCCCCTGCGTCACCCTGTTCTGAAATGGGTGCCCCCTGTGCCTGACGAGGCTCTCCCATTGCGCCTTCGTTATCCCTTTGGGGAATATGTTGGGGTCGAAAGTCGGTGAAGAGTAAAGGCAAAGGACCTCGCCCGTCCTCGGGTCGAGAGCGACGACTCCCCCTTCCTTTCCCCGGAAAAGCTCGGCGGCTTTCCTCTGAAGGTCTGCATCCACGGTAAGCACCACCGTCTTTCCCTGGACGGGAGGTGTCCGCTCTATTTCCCTCTTCTCCCTGCCCAGCGCGTCGACCTCGATTTTTCTCACCCCGTTCCGCCCGTGGAGGATATTCTCGTATACCCTCTCCACACCCCTCTTCCCCACGAAATCGCCGAACTCAACTCCCGCTTCCTTCAGCGTTCTCAGGTCCTGGACGCTCGCCTCGGAAACGTATCCGACGACGTGAGAAAAGAGGTTACCCATGGGATAATTTCTCCTCACCTCGTAGGATATGAAAAAACCCGGAATGTCCTCGGAGAATTCTTCAACCTTCGCCACCTGGTCGAAACTCAGGTCAGAGGCGAGGCGGAGCGTCCCGTAAGGGTTTGTCCTTGCCGCTTCCTCAATCCTCTCCTTCACGTCCTCCAGGTCCAGCGCGACAATCCGGGACAGGAGTGCGAGTTCACCCTCCAGGTCGACGACATCGACGGGGGTGCAGACGAGGGTAAAGGCAGGAACAGAATCGGCAACGATTTCTCCGTCTCTGTCGAGGATGAGGCCTCTCGGGGCTCGTATGGGCCTGAGTCTCACCCTGTTTTCTTCCGCCAGCCGGGAGTACTCCTCGAACCGGACGACCTGGAGATAGTAGAGTCGGATGAGGAGAAGGAGAAAGATTGCAAGGGCAGCATAGGTGACGACTTTCACCCTCCGGGCCACGTCCGGGTCTCTCTGGAAACGGCGAATCCGCGGATTCATGGGAGAACAACCGCCCTCCTCACCTTCCTCTGGAGAGAATAATAGAGCGGAATGGCGATGAAGGAGTTTTCGACAATTCTCACAACCTCTCCGAAGACGTAAAAAGAGGGGGGTGAAAATTCATAGACCGTGTGCCGGATGAGAGAGACGACGACGGATTCTCCAGCGAAAACGGACAGGAGGACGAAAAAGAGAAAGGTTTCGCTTTCAACGAAGAACTTTTCGAAGAAGAGGTGGACACCGAAGTAGAGGGAAACGGAGCCGAAGAAGAAACCTCCTTCCGCTCCTCCCATGAGTGCCTCCCTCATTCCCGCGAGAAAGAGGACGGGAACGATTCCCGTCGGAACGTCTTCGAAAAATGAATAATAGAGGATGACGAGGAGGGGAAAATCGATGGAAAAACGGGACGAAAAGAGGGGAACAACGAAGACCATGTTAAACAGCGCGCCTCCCACTCCCACGAGCGCGGGGATGAGAACACGAACCCCCCTGTCACCCCTCAGCAACTTCACTTCTTCCTCCCTGTGCTCTCCCGAACCCCTTTAAGGACGAACACCTCCTCCACCTTCCTCAGGTCGACGAGGGGAAGTGCCTCCACCTTTCGAAATATGGAACCGGGGATTTCTTCCATAGAGGCGATGGTAGCGGCGGGGAAGCCCCTCGGAAATCTCCCCTCGAACCCCGTCGTTACGAGAAGTTCTCCCTCCTCCACATCGTCTGTCGTCCTGAGATATTTCACCACCACTCCCGACCCTGTCCCCTTGAGGAGACACCTCACCCTCCCCTTTCCCGTCCTCACGTCGAGGGTGAATCGGTGGTCCAGGAGGGAAACGACGTACGACGCTTTTTCGAAGACCCGATAGACCTTCCCCACGATGCCCTCTGGCGTGAGGACGGCCATTCCCCTTTCTATTCCTTCATCCTGCCCTGCGGAGATGAAGAATCCCTTCGACCACGGCGTCAGGTCCTGGGTGATGACCCGGGCGGTCACCGTTTCTCCCAGGTCGCTTCCATCGCCGGCAAAGGCGAGGAGTTTCTTCAACCTCTCGTTCTCCTTTTCCAGTTCCTCCAGCCGGGCGACTTTCAACCTGAGCAGTTCCAGTTCCTTCCGGAGCTTTTCGTTTTCCTCCACCACTCCCCTCAGGAAAAGATAATCCCTTCCCAGCTCCTTCAGAGAATCGATGAGCCCGGCAACCCCCCCGGCGAGAGAGAAAGATACCGTGGAAACAGCGGAAACCATCTGCCTGAAGGGGAAGGGAAGATTTCTCCGGGAAAAGGAAAACTGGAGGGAAAGAACGAGAAAGAGGAGCGAAAGGAGAAACCGGTAATATCTCCTCAGGAATTTGAGCATTCAGATGACCATGGTCACTCGTGATACGTAATCTGGCGGAGAAGGTCTATCTCGTCGAGAACTTTTCCTGAACCGAGGACGACCGCGGAAAGAGGGTCGTCTGCCACCATCACGGGGAGACCTGTCTCTTCCCGGATGAGAACGTCCAGATTTTTCAAAAGGGCACCCCCTCCGGCCAGGACGATTCCCCTGTCGAATATGTCTGCAGCCAGCTCAGGAGGCGTTTCCTCGAAGACCGCTTTCACGGCATCGACGATGACCCGAACGGGTTCAGAAAGAGCCTCCCTGATTTCCTCTGAGTTCACCTCGAGCGACTTGGGTACTCCCGTCACCATATCGAGGCCTTTCACCTCCATCGTCTCGACCTGACCCGACGGGTAGGCGTTCCCAATCGTTACCTTTATCAGCTCCGCCGTCGACTCCCCGATCAGAAGGTTGTACTTTTTCTTGATGTACTGAAGAATCGCTTCGTCCATCTTGTCCCCGGCGACCCGGACGGACTGGCTCCTGACGATTCCCCCGAGAGAGATGACGGCCACCTCGCATGTCCCTCCCCCGATGTCGACAATCATGCTCCCGGAGGGTTCTGTGATGGGGAGGCCCGCCCCTATAGCTGCAGCCAGGGGTTCCTCGATGAGGTAAACCTCACGGGCCCCGGCTGACTCTGCCGATTCCTTCACCGCCCTCTTCTCAACCTCCGTGCATCCGTAAGGAACGCATATGATGATTCTCGGCCTGACGAGGGCCTTTCTGTTGTGAGCCTTTCTGATAAAGTAGCGGAGCATCGCCTCGGTCACCTCGAAATCGGCGATGACTCCATCCTTCATCGGACGGATGGCGACGATGTTTCCCGGCGTTCTTCCGAGCATCCGCTTGGCCTCCGTCCCGACGGCGAGGACCTTCCCCATTCCGCGCCCATCCTTGTGAACGGCCACGACGGACGGCTCTGAACACACGATGCCGCGACCCTTCATGTACACGAGGGTGTTTGCCGTCCCCAGGTCGATGGCAAGGTCGCTGGAAAAAAATCCGAAAATTTTATCGAAAAACATCCGGTTTCTCCTCCTTTCCCTCTCTCGGGTATGGATATATTAACAACGGGGTCGGGCAAATTCAACGAAAAGGGGTGTTGAGCAATTTCTCTCCAAGTTTCCCGCCTTTATTCGGTTTCCCCGTCCATTTGTATTTTCCCCCCAGTTGTTTTATATTGTTTTCGCTTCAGACTATCACCGGAGGGATTTCATGCTCAGGTCACTCAGGAAAAACGCTCAGAGCTGGATGATAAAGTCCATCTTCTGGATTATCGTTCTCGCCTTCGTCGGGACGATTTTTCTCGTCTGGGGAAGGGGCAGGGACGTGGCGAGGGAAGATTACGTCGCCCGAATTAACGGCACCGTCATCCCCGTCACGGCTTTTTACGACGAGTACAACCGCCTCGACCAGCTCTACAGGGAAATATACGGCGAACTCTACGACAAAATCGGAATTACGAAGGACCGCTTGAAAAAAGAAGCGCTCGACAATCTCATCAACCGGGCCCTCCTTCTCAAAGCCGCAGACAAGTTGAAGATAAAAGTATCAGACGAGGAGATACAGAGGGAGATAGCGAAGAACCCCGCATTCCAGGTAAACGGTCAGTTCAACAGGGAGCGGTACCTCCAGGTCCTGCAGGCGAACAGGTTGACGCCGGCAGATTACGAATCAGCGAAGAGGCGCGAGTTGAGATTGAGGAAAATCACCGACTTCATTCAGAGCACGGTGAAGGTATCAGACCAGGAAATCAGAGACTACTACCGTGCCATGAAAAGGGAAATCAAACTCCGCTACGCAATCCTGGACCCCTCGAAGATGAAAGGGGAGAAAGCGTCGGAAGAGGAGATATCCGCATATTACAACCAGCACAGGGAGGAATTCCGGACTCCAGCCTCTCTCAAAATAGAATACATCCGCTTTTCGCCAGAAGATTTTCTCGAACAGGCCACCGTCTCTGAGGAAGAGATAAAAACCTTTTACGAGGCAAACCAGGAGAGATATCTGAGACCGGAAAGGAGACTCTTCTACGAACTCTCAATCCCCGTCGGGAAAAGCAGGACAGCCGCCCTGAAAAAACTCGGAAAAATCAGGGACGAAATCGTTTCGGGAAAAATCTCATTCGCAGAGGCGGTAAAGAAATACACGGGGAAGGAGAAGAAAAAGACGGCACCTCTCGCGAAAAGCGACCTTCCGAAAAAAATCGCCGACGAGGCTTTTTCCCTCCCCGTCGACGGGATGACCGCACCCTTCGTGTCCGGCAAGAGAGCGAAGATTCTCAAGGTTGCGGAAATCAGGAGAAAAGAACCCTACTCTCTCGACGAGGTGAGGGAGAGGGTCATCCGTGACCTTTCTCTCGACAAAGCCAGAGACCTCGCCATCATCAGGGCGTACGAGGCCAAGGGGAAGGCGGTGAAGGGGAAGAAACTTTCTGACCTGGCGAAAGAATACGGCCTGAAAGCGGAGACATCCCCCTACCTCACGAGAGAATCCGCCCCCGAGGAACTGAAGAAAGTCGTCTCCGCAGCATTCCTGGCCGACCCGCAATCTCCTGCAGAAGTGACGCAGGTCGGAGACGTTCTCTACCTCTTCCGCGTCGTGGAGAAGAAACCCTCTTCAATCAGACCCCTCAGCGCGGTTCGAGGGGAAATAGCGAAGAGGATAGAAAAAGAGAAGAGGGAGAGAAAGGCGCGGGAATACGCGAACAAGTTGATATCCCTCGTGAAGTCAGGGAAATCCCTGTCCAGGGAAGCGAAGCGACTCGGCTTTTCCACAGGAGAAACGGACTACTTCTCCCCCATCTCTTCCGTCACTATTCCGAAACTCGGAGCGATACCCCCCGACGCGAAGAAGGACATCCTCGCTCTGAGCTCTGTCAGGAAAGTGGTGGAAAAGCCCGTTTCCCTCAGGGGGAAAGTCGCCGTATTCGTCTTCGGTGGAGAAAAGGAGGTTTCCTTCGACGACTTTGAAAAGGAGAAGGAACGACTGGCAGAAATGATTTTCGAAAAGAAAAAGGAAGAGGCTCTCCAGGCTTTCATCAGGGAAGAGAGGAAGAGAGCGGAGATAGAAATCAGTGAGGAGTTCGCCAAGATATAGAGCCGCCCTCTTTCTGGGTGCCGCCCTTCTCGTCATTCTCCTTTCCGCACCTCGCCACGCGAAATCGGGAGAGAAGACCCTGGAGGGTTTCGTCGTCCAGGTCGTGGACGGCGACACGATTCTCGTCTCCCTCTCAGGCAGGAGAGTGCCCGTTCGACTCATCGGAATCGACTGCCCCGAAACGGGGAAAAACGGGGCTCCTTCAGAATTCATGGCCGACGAGGCAAGGGATTTCGTTCGGGAGCAAGTAGAGGGAAAGCGTGTCACCCTGACCTTCGACCTGGAAAGGGAAGACAGGTACGGCCGCCTCCTCGCGTATGTCTACACCCCTTCGGGGGACTGCCTCAACGCCCTCCTCCTGAAAGAGGGGCTCGCCCTCACAATGGAAAGGTTCTCATTTTCCCGGAAAAAAGAGTTCCGTGCTCTCCAGGAAGAGGCCCGGAGAAAGGGGAAAGGCCTCTTTTCCCGCTCCGGAATTGACGCGTTTGCCTACACGGCGAAAAAATTCTCCCCTCTTTCCATTTACCCGGGGCCTGCCCGTACCTGGTTCATCCGGTGGGGAAACCTCCTCCTCCCCTTCGCTGACGGCAAGAGCCTGGCTGAAGAGATTGAAAGAGTGAGGCGCTACCGGAGGGAATACGGGGTAAAGGCCGAAGAAGCCCTGCTCAACGAGGGATATATCCGCCTCGGGAAAAGTGACAAAGCGAAAGTCCAGACCTCTGAGAGAGTGATTTCCTACCGGGAGGCATGGGACCACGTGGGCGAAGAAGTCGTCGTCGAGGGGGTCATCGTCCGGACGAAGAAGACAGACAGGGTCATCTTCCTCGACTTCGACGAGGACTGGAAGCACAACCTCTCGGTCGTCATATTTCAGAGGTCATGGAAAAGGTTTCCCTCATCGCCCGACAGGCTCTTCATGGGGAAGAAAGTGAGGGTGAAAGGGAAAGTAAAGTTATACAGGGGGAAGCCGGAAATCATCGTCTCAGACCCCGACCAGATATCCCTCTCCCCCTGAGACTTACACTCCCCGAACGAGAACGAGGGGTGTCTTCTCGAGAGATATCGTGAAGGGTGTCGTCCCCGCCTCGTCTCCATCCACCTGATACGGGACGGGCTCCTCCGAAGTAACGGTGAACCCTTCTCCCTCGACCCTTACGCAATCTCCTTTCCCGTAGGGAAGTCCGAGCACCGTCCGGAGAGTGTACTCCACAAACTTCAACCCCCCGGCGGGACGAAAGAGGTAAGCCCGGATAAGCGGGTCGCTCAGTCTCGCCTCCTTCACCACTCGAAAGGGTCCCGCGTAGTAGGAGGACCTGGCGAAAACGGCCCAGCAGAAAGGACCGAGGTGTTTCCCTCCCTGATGAACCGAGAACTCCCTCTTTTTCCTGAAGTAAACTCCCGCTCCCGTGATGATATACTCCGCCTTTCCGAGAAACTTTTTCCTCGCCGGATGAACGGAGCGGACGATTTCGGCATCCACCCCAACGCCCGCCATGAGGAGAAAGCGCCTCCCTCCCGCAAGACCCGGGAGGACGGGCGTGGGAATTCCCCTGACGGCCACGTGAGCCGCCCTTTCCGGGGACGAGGGGATTCTGAGCTCATGCCGGATGACGTTGCTCGTTCCTCCCGGCACGAAAGCGATGCGGAGGGAATCGCCGACCACCCCGTTGACTGCCTCGTTGAGCGACCCGTCACCTCCGAAGACAACGAGAACGTCAACTCCCCCGTCGCGCGACACCTCCCGCCCCACTTCCTTTATATGCCCTCTCCTCTCGGACCGGACCACGTCCACGAGAGAAGACTCCTTCCGGAGAACAGAAACCACCCTCTCCACCTTCTTTTCCGTCACGGAGCGTGCCTCCGGGTTATAGACGAGGAGGGTTTTTTTCGCCATTCTCTTCATCATCCCCTTTATCCTCCCCTCTCAATTTCCCCACGGCAACAACATATGCCACCGCGAGAAATACTCCCGCAAAGACGTCGACGGCGTAGTGAAACATGCAGTAGACCGTCGCAACGGAGAGAAAGAGGGAACAGAGCGTCACCACACAGGAGAAAGCTCGCCCAACCCTGCGGGACCACCAGGCTACGAGGAGAGCAACGGCCACGTGGGAGGAGGGAAACGCTGCTCCCGGGTTTTCCCCCTTCGCGTAGAGGAAATCGACGAGCCTCTCAAAGAAACCGCCTCCGTCAAAGGAGAGAGCCCTCAGGTGAAGAGGCCCCTCCACGGGAAGGAATATGTAAATCGCGTAGCAGATGTAGAAGAGAAGGCTCACCTGAAACATGTATTCCTCGAATCTCCCCCTCTCCCTGAGGAATATCCCGACAGCCGTCAGCGGGATGACGATGTAATAGGAGGAGTAGAAAAAGTGGAAGAATTCGCTCCAGAACCTGCCCCGGAGCATCTGGCGGAGGAGTATCCCCGGGAACTCCCCGAAAATTCCCCTGTCTGCCGAGAGGAAGAGGGGGTCCAGGAATTCGGGAACGAGAATCCGGTTTAATAGCCCCGTCTGGTAGTAGAAGAAAGTAAAAAGGATGAGGGGGTATCCCGACCTCAAAAAGCGAGAAAGGGGACCTCCCCTCAGCCTCCTCATCAGGAAAACAACCCCCACCACGCTCAGGTTGAAGAGGAGGTGTGTCCCCGCAGAGGGTATTTTCCTCCAGAAAAGGATGACGAAGGCGAGGACGAAAAGGTCGTAACCGAGCGTCGCCCGGTCGACGGGGGTAAACCTCAGAGCCACCCCTCCTGAAGATACCACTCCCACGTCTCCCTCAGTCCCCTGGAAATGTCTATTCTCGGCGTAAAGCCCAGCTCTCTCTCTATCTTTCCCGAATCGCACACCCATCCCTCCGCGAGCGCCTCCTTAACCTTGTCGCTGTTTACGAGAGCAGGTTTCCCCAGAAACCGGGAGAGGATATCACCGACCCTTCCCGCCACTCTCCCGGCGAGGGGGGGGAGGAGGACAACCTTCCCCCGGCCGGCAATTTTCAGAAGTTCGCCGAAGACCTCCCCCACCTGGTGCACCTCTCCATCAGAAACGTAATAAGTCTTTCCATCCGACTCCCGGGCAAGCAGGGCTCTTATGATTGCTTCCGTCAGGTCCTCCACGTGAATGAGGGAAAGCTCCATCTCGAGACGCCCGCTGAAGAGAATGAGCCCTCTCTTCGCCATTCTGAAGTAGAGAAACACGTCCCTGTCCCCGGGACCGTACACGACGGGGGGCCTGATGACGACGGTCGGGATGCGGGTGAGGATTTCCGTGAAGTGCCTTTCCCCCTCGAGCTTGCTCCTCCCGTAATGGGTAATCGGCTCGGGTGGAGATTCTTCCCTGGCAGGTTTCTTTGAGGTGGCGGGGCCTGCTACCGAGAGTGAGCTGACGAGGAGCGCCTTCTTCACTTCCCTTCCGGAGTCCGCCACCGTCTGTGAGAAGACCCTCGTCCCTTCGCTGTTGACGCGGTAGAATTCCTCCACCCGGGTGGCCTTCGTGAGTCCCGCCAGGTGGACGACGTAATCCACCTCTTCCAGAGCCCCCGCATACGTATCCGGGGCGTGGAGGTGACCCACGACGATGCGGAGGCCGGGAAGAGACTCCATCCAGGCTGCCTTCTCCCTGTTCCTGACGAGACAGGTCAGGCTCCATCCGCGGGAAACAGCCTTCTCGACGAAATTCCTCCCGATAAATCCCGACCCGCCCGTGACGAAGACCCTCACAGGTCCCTCCCGTAGATACGGTAAACCCGGTACGGTTCATCGGTGAGCCGGCGAATTATCCTGTTCATCGGTTCGTTGTCCTCGAGAATCCACGAGAGTTCCCCTTCGACGTACCCCCTCGCGGGTCCCCTCCGGTACACCTCGTCCAGGAGAACGGCCTCAAGCCCCATCTTCCGGTATTTCTCCACCACTCCCAGTATCATGACCCGGACTCTCCCTATTTTCCTCCTCCCGAAAAGGAGCCTGAAGATGCCCGTCGGGAAAAGCCTCCCTTTCAGGTCCTTGAGGATGAGGTTGTAATCGGGGAGTGCGAGGAAAAACCCCGCCGGCTCCTCCCGGACGAAGGCAAAGAGAGCCATCTCCGGGTCTATCAAGGGTTTCAGGTTCTTCGCCATGTACTCCAGTTCCGCATCCGTCATCGGGACGAATCCCCAGTTTCT
>RFHC01000037.1 GCA_003696505.1 Deltaproteobacteria bacterium | reverse complement strand
TTTCTGGAGTGAAGAATATCACCTCTTGGAGAACTGGAACCTCTTTCTGGCCCCCGGCTGACCGTACTTCTTCCTCTCCTTCACCCTGGCATCGCGTGTGAGGAAGCGCGCCTTCTTCAGAGGGGTTCTCAAGTCGGGCTGCCAGGCAACGAGCGCCTTTGCTATTCCGTACTTCACCGCATCCGCCTGAGCGCTGATTCCTCCGCCCCGAACGTTCACCTTGATGTCGAACTTCCCGAGATTCCCCGTAAACTCGAGAGGGGAAAGGGCGACCTTCCTCCAGGGCGCGAGGGGGAAATACTCCTCGAAATCCCTTCCGTTGACCGTGATGTGTCCGCTTCCCGGCTTGATAAACACCCGTGCGACCGAGGTTTTCCTCTTTCCCGTCCCGTAATAATATTTCACATCTGCCATCGTCTCACTCCCTCTATATTTCTAATTTCTCCGGTTTCTGGGCTTCGTGGGGGTGATTGGGGCCCCGGTAAACCTTCAGCTTGCGAAACTGCCTCCTGCCGAGAGAGTTCTTCGGAAGCATGCCCCAGACGGCGTACTCGATGACTCTCTCGGGAAACTTTTCGAGGAGTTTCCTGGCAGTGACGGATTTGATTCCTCCGGGATACCCCGAATGCCGGTAATAAATCTTCCTGTCAAGTTTCCGGCCCGTGAGCTTCACCTTTTCCGCGTTGACGACGATGACGAAGTCACCCGTGTCAACGTGAGGGGTAAACTGCGGCTTGTGCTTCCCCCTCAAAATCCTCGCAATCTCGGAAGCCAGGCGCCCCAGCGTCTTCCCTTCCGCGTCAACGACGTACCACTTTCTCTCGACCTCACCGGGCTTTGCAAAGTAGGTGGTCCTGTTCATCTTCACACACCTCTTCTCTCTGAAAAATCAAAGGCTTATTTATACTCCAGTTACTTCCGAAAGTCAAGGAAGAAAGGAATTTCTCCGGAGAAAGAGAAGTTTCCGTAATCGACCCCGCAGAGGTAGAGCCCCTGCGGAGGCGCACAAGCCCCTGCCGCCTTCCTCGACCGGGCGGCGATAATTCGTCTTATGGCATCGGCCTCTATTTTCCCCCGGGCAACGTCCACGAGGGTCCCCACCATGTTTCTCACCATGTTCTTCAGGAAACCGCTTCCCTGGACTGTAAAAACCACGAATTCGCCGACACGGTCAACCTGACACCTCTCTATTCTCCTTACCCTGTTCTTCACCGACGACCCGCTCCCCATGAAAGAAGTAAAGTCGTGCTCGCCCACGAAAGCCCCCGCGACTCGGGAAAGGAAATCGGCGTCGATGACCGGTTTCTTCAGATGCCACACGTAATTTCGGTAGAAGGGGAGAAGGATATCCCCGTTATAAACGATGTAGCGGTAGATTTTTCTCACGGCGCTCTTTCTGGCGTGAAACTCTTTATCAACTTCCCGCGCGTGAAGGACCCGAATCGAAGCGGGAAGAACGGAGTTGAGCGCCGGCATGAAGTTCTCCGCTTTCATTCGGGACGAGGTCGTAAAATTCACAACCTGGCAGAGAGCGTGGACACCCGCGTCGGTCCTCCCTGACGATATCACCTTGACCTTCTCGGCCGTTATCCCCTCGAGGGCCCTTTCCAGGACGCTCTGGACCGTCTCATCTCCCTTCTGAGCCTGAAAACCGTGGAACTCACAGCCATCATAGGAGAGAACGAGGAGGATATTCCTCTTCCCCATCTGTCAAACCCTGTCAGAGATACTTTTCGATGAGCACCTCTGCTATCTGGATTGCGTTGAGGGCAGCTCCCTTCCTCAGCTGGTCGCCCACGACCCAGTAGTTAATCCCGTTCTCAATCGACTCGTCCTCGCGTATCCTTCCCACGTAGCAGTCGTCCTTGCCGGAGGCGAAGAGGGGGTCAGGGTAAACGTCATTCGCCGGGTCATCCATCACCGTGCACCCGGGGAAGGCGTCTATCAGTTCCATCGCCTTTTCCCTGCTGATTTTCTTCTCCGTCTCCACGTTCACCGAGATTGCGTGAGCCCTGAAAACGGGGACCCTCACGGTCGTGCAGGTTATCCTGATGGAATCGTCTCCCATGATTTTCCTCGTCTCGTTCACCATCTTCATCTCTTCTCTCGTGTAGAAGTTATCCTGCACCGTGTCTATCCTCGGAATGAGGTTAAAAGCAATCTGCTTCGGGAAAACCTCAATCTTCAGGTCGCGTCCGGCCACGAAGTCCTCCACCTGCTTCCTCAACTCCTCCATCGCCTTGGCGCCGGCCCCCGAAACAGCCTGGTAGGATGAGGCAACCACTCTCTTCACCCGTCCGTAATCGTGGAGGGGCTTGAGGGGCATGATGGTGATGATGGTGGTGCAGTTGGGGTTCGCGATGATACCCTTGTGATTCCCGATGGCATCGGCATTTATTTCCGGGACGACGAGGGGGACGTCAGGGTCCATCCGGAATGCGGAACTGTTGTCCACCACCACCGCTCCCGCGTCGACGGCTGCGGGAGCGAACTCCCTGCTCCTCGAGGCGCCGGCAGAAAAGAGAGCGATGTCTATTCCTGAGAAGGAGTCCTTCGTGAGGACTTCCACGGGAATCTCTTCACCCCTGAACTTCAACCTTCTCCCCTTCGACCTCTCAGAAGCGAGGAGCCTCAGGTTTTTCACCGGGAAGTTCCTCTCCTCGAGAAGCTCTATCATCACTTCGCCCACTGCTCCCGTTGCACCGGCAATAGCGACGTTGAAAGTCCTGCCACTCATTTCACACCACCTCTCCTGTTTTATTGCTCGTGTTATTTTATTCGAGAATCTCGTTCAATTCGTTGACGACCAGGTCCCCCATCTCGCTGCAGGAAACCTTCCGGGTCCCCTCTGAAGCGATGTCAGCCGTCCGATATCCCTTCTCCAGAACCCTCTCCACCGATTCCTCCACCGCATCCGCCGCAGCGTCGAGGCTAAAGGAATACCGGAGCATCATCGCAGCAGAGAGTATCGTGGCGAGAGGGTTTGCCATGTTCTTCCCGGCAATGTCTGGAGCCGACCCGTGAACGGGCTCGTAGAGCCCCGTCTCTCCCCCGAGCGACGCGGAAGGGAGCATCCCGATTGAACCCGTTATCATTGCCGCCTCGTCGCTCAGGATGTCGCCGAAGAGGTTCGTCGTGACGATGACGTCGAACTGCCGGGGATAGCGGACGAGCTGCATGGCGCAGTTGTCCACGAGGAGATGGTTGAGTTCCACGTCGCCGTACTCTTTGCCCACTTCCGTGACAACTTTCCTCCAGAGTTCGGTGCTTTCCAGGACGTTCGACTTGTCGACGGAGGTGACCTTCTTTCTCCTCTTGCGGGCAATATCAAAGGCAACCCGGGCTACCCGCTCAATCTCGTGGCGTTTGTAGACGAGGGTGTTGACCCCCACCTCCTCGCCGTCCTCCACTCTGACTCCCCTCGGTTCACCGAAATATATACCTCCCGTCAGCTCCCTGACGACCATGATGTCCACACCCTCGATAACCTCCCTCTTGAGGGTTGAGGCGTCCACGAGGGGAGCAAAAATCTTCGCAGGCCTTAAGTTCGCGAAGAGATTCAGGTTCTTTCTCAACCCGAGAAGGGCCCTCTCCGGCCGAACTTCAAAGGGAAGGTCGTCCCACTTCGGACCTCCCACGGCGCCGAGGAGAACGGCGTCTGCCTCCTCAGCCAGAGACATTGCCCTCTCCGTCATCGGGACGCCGTGAGCGTCGATGGAAGCTCCCCCGAGGAGCTCCTCCTCAAACTCGAAATCAACGCTCACCAGTTCTCCCACCCTCTTCAACACCTTGAGGGTTTCCCGAATCACCTCGGGACCGATACCGTCTCCCGGGAAAACAGCGATCTTCGGCATCAGGACTTCTCCCTCACTCTCTTCAATGTGTATGGCATGAGGCCTCCCGCCTCGATAAGTTCCCTCATGAAGGGAGGAATCGGCTTCACCGTGTAGGTCTCCCCCTTCGTGACGTTTCTTATTTCTCCCTTCGCGACGTCGATCACGAGCTCGTCCCCCTCCTCAATTCTGTCCACCGCCTCCGGCGCCTCGAGGATGAGGAGGCCCGTATTGAAGGAGTTTCTGTAGAAGATGCGCGCAAAGGACCGGGCGATGACAGCCGCGACGCCGGCACCCTTGATGGCAATGGGAGCGTGCTCCCGGGATGAGCCGCACCCGAAGTTTTTCCCGGCAACGATGATGTCGCCCGGCTTCACCTTCGAGGCAAATTCAGGGTCCAGGTCTTCCATGCAGTGTTTTGCCAGTTCTTCCGGGTCAGACGTGTTCAGATACCTTGCAGGGATGATAACGTCCGTATCCACGTCGTCGCCGAACTTCCATACCCGTCCTTTTATCTCCATTTTCCTCTCCCAGCGGAATTTCTCGGGGAAAAACGGTGAAAGTTTACACCACCTCTTCGGGGTGGGCAATTCTCCCGAGCACCGCAGAGGCAGCGGCCACGGCCGGGTTCGAGAGATAGACCTCACTCCCGGGATGTCCCATTCTTCCGACGAAGTTCCTGTTCGTCGTGGCAATGGCGCGCTCTCCCTCTGCCAGGACGCCCATGTGTCCTCCCAGACAGGGCCCGCAGGTCGGAGTGGAGACGACGCCTCCCGCCTCGACGAAAATCTCGAGGAGGCCCTCCCGGAGCGCCTGCATGTATATCTCCTGCGTGGCCGGAATGACGATGAGGCGCACCCCTTTCTTTACCCTCTTCCCCTTGAGAATCCGGGCGGCCGACCTGAGGTCTTCTATCCTCCCGTTGGTACACGACCCGATGACAGCCTGGTCTATCTCCACGTCTCTCGCCTCGGTCACCGGTTTCACGTTTTCGGGAAGGTGAGGGAAAGCAACCTGGGGCTCGAGGGTGGAGAGGTCGTACTCCTTCACCTCCACGTAGGCGGCATCGTCGTCAGGGGAGAAAACCTCGTATTCCCTCTTCGCCCTCTCCCTTACGTATTCCT